>JAWOBQ010000152.1:0-3335 GCA_046484255.1 Bacteroidales bacterium
GCGATCAGCAGGTAATTTTTCCTGCGTGCCTGAGAGGCTTTCATGGCGTATGCCGGTTCAAAAGTGTTTCGGTCGTAGCCAATGGGAACTTTGATATCCGTGTCTTTTTCTTCTTTATAGCGTTCTTGTATATCATCCATCGTATAATAGGGGGAGTCGGCTATGATATTTTTCACGTGGGTGTGTTGCCCCGAGCCAATGGCTATAGAAAGCCCGGCTCCGATCCCCTTCCCGTAAAGATCAATTTGGCGGATATCATCAATTTTTTTTCTTACATATTCAATAGCCGCTTCTGTATCATCCGCAAATTGTGAATAAATATAAAACTGGCTGCTGATCGGAAAATCATCGCTTTTCCCATAACCACGGTAATCATAGGTAAGTACATTGTATCCCAGGCTGAGGAAATCCCCGGCGATCTCTAACATGTTTTCCATGTTTCCTTTTCCGTTATGGCTGAGAATTACGCATTTGATGGATTTTTGGCTGCTGGCCGGGAAATACCAGCCATATAGAGTTAATCCATCTGTTGTGGGAATTTGTACTTCCTGATAATCCATGCCATATTGAGCAGGGGTGAAATCATAATCTTCTTTGGGATCCAGTGCTGCAACATTTAACGAAAAACTAAATAATAATAAGAGTATGCCGGATTTTTGCATGAAATGATCCATATGCTTAAATTTCATAAAATATTTTATTTTAGTAATTTATAATTTTTTCTTTGGGCTTCTGCCAACGCATTTTCTTATTTCTTGAACAGGCAAATTTATAAATTTTATTCTACATTATTGGTATATCCTACGTTGATTTAATTGTCTTCTGTATTTATTAGCTGAGTTAATGTGTTCACGGTGGGTTCTGGAAAATTCATGAAATCCGGGCCGCTTTGCACTGGCTGAAAAAAACAGATAATCGTGTTCTTCATAATTCAGTACTTGTTCGATTACATAGGGTTCAGGCATGCTGATGGGGCCCGGAGGTAATCCTTTATGAAGATAGGTGTTATACGGAGATGGTACCGATTTGTGCCTGTTCAGGACTCTGCGTATACTCCAGTCATTGATAGCACGTTTTAAAGTCGGATCGGCTTGTAGCAGCATTCCCTTTTCCAGTCTGTTAATATATACTCCTGCGATCCTTGCCATTTCAGATATCTGGTTTGTTTCTTCTTGTACAATGGACGCCAATGTGGAAACTTCCAGGGGGGTCAGTCCTATGGATCCGGCTTTTTTTCGCCGTGAATGATTCCAAAATGCACGATGCTCTTTATCCATCCTGATCATAAATTGCCGGGGCGAGGTATCCCAGTAAAACTCATAAGTGTTTGGAATAATTAACGCTAAAAGATACTGCTGAGCAATATCTAGTGAGTCTAAAAGTTCATTATCCCGGAATACTTTTGCAAATTTAGCAGAGTCTGCTTCGAGTTGGCGACCTATTTTTCCGGCAAGTTCTTCAACTGTCCGTATATTGTTGAAAGTAACCTTAACCGGATCCTGCCGGCCTCCTTTAATTTTGTTGATCAGACGGTTCATCGTAATGCCGGGGGGGATGCGGTAGTGCCCGGGACGAAAACTTTCGGTGAATGATTTGGCCTTAGCGGTTCGCTGGAAAAGCGCAGTGTCTGAAATCAGGTTATGAGCAAATAAGCTGTCGCAAAGCTGTTCGTAATCTGCACTGTTTGGGATATATAACGATACGGCTTTGGAATGGTCTCCGGCAGATTTAATAAAAATGGATTTATAGGCGATATAGACAAACAATAATCCCCCAAGAAATAGTATCACGGCAGTCCCTGCAATAAATTTGATCTTTGTTTTTTTTGTTTTCATTGATGGTAAGCGGGGTTTAATAATTGATAAAATTCTTCATTCAAATACTTATCCGGAGTTTTTATCCATGCTTTTTTGGTGCCGGTTTTCTGAAAGCCGGCTTTTTCAAATAATTTTATACTGCCTGTATTATCTGCCAGGATATTGGCATATAACTGCTGAAGCCACAGGTCATGGAAGGCATAATAAATAAGTTTTTCAAGGGCCAGGTAAGCGTATCCTTTTTTTCTGAAATCCTTACTGATCAATATTCCTGTTCCTGCCCTGCGGTGCAGAGGGTTGATGTCAAACAGGTCGGCTGTGCCAATAAGCTGGTTGTTATTATCCCCGGTAAGTTGAATGAGAAAGCGTAGTTGTTTTTGTTCAAAGGCATTTTGGGTTGCCTCTAACAGCAACTGCTCCATGGCATGGCGCGAATATGGGATGTTGCTTTCTCCGGCTTTCCAGTGGGAAGGATCGTTTTCCCATTTCATCATAATATCAATATGCCCGGGTTCCGGAGTAATAAGGGTAATATGCCTGGCGGTATTGTTCATAAGGTCTCTCCTTTAAAAATATAACGTGCTGAACCGGTTAACCAGATATTTGTAAAGGTATTCTGTTTGCGGCTGAAGTCTACTTGTAAAGGCCCCCCGCTAGTGTTTACGGTAACAGGCCCATTTGTGATTCCTTGTTTTACAGCATAAGCCAGGGCCGCGGCAATGGCGCCTGTTCCACAGGAAAGGGTTTCATCTTCCACTCCCCGCTCATAAGTGCGCAGGTGAAGCTTACCTTCTTTGATCGCTAAAAAATTAACGTTTACCCCGCCGATAGGAGAGTAACTGCTCCGGTGACGTATTTCTTTTCCCTTTTCGATCACGTTTATCCCTGTGATATCCTGAACAAATTCAATATGATGAGGCGAGCCCGTGTCGTTAAATTTTGTTGTAGCTCCGGAAACATCATTCATTTTTAGGGATATCTCCCAGAGATCAGAAGACGACCTAAGAATGCTTGCATGATGCTCGCCGTCTATGGCAATAAAGCGGGTGCGTGTAGACGTGATTATGCCTCGCATTTTTGCATAAGCTACAATACACCTGCCTCCGTTACCACACATGCTCCCTTCTTTGCCATCTGCATTATAATAACGCATGGAAAAGTCAGCCTGGGCCGTATGGTGAAGACTGATCAGCCCATCTGCCCCGATACCCATGTGCCTGTCGCATAAATTGGCAATGGTTTTTGGCAAATCATCCTTTTCTTTATGCCGGTTGTCGATTATAATGAAATCATTGCCATTGCCATGAAATTTCCAGAAATACATAGCCCGTATCTATTTAGTCTCTGTCCATAAAGTCCCATTTACTGCGTTACGCTTGCCCGAAAATTGCTCATTTACCTGAGTAAACTGCGCATTTTCGGGCTGCGCAAGCCTTGTAAATGGAACCTTCTGAACAGAGACATGATCACTAAGACACCTTGGCCACTTTATTGACAGGCTCTATTTAGGGTTAAAAC
>JAWOBQ010000190.1:0-5023 GCA_046484255.1 Bacteroidales bacterium
TCACGCGCAGTAATCTGCTGAAGGCATAATAGGAGTATAATCGTAAAAAGCACTTTCATATGGTTAAATTTGTTCCTTGCTTGCCCCCCTGTTAAATATTCATTCATTGGCATTCATAAATTTAACAGGGCAGGCGTTAAATGCGACGTTAGGAGCTGTTTCACCGGGGTTCGCTTCGTCTCTTCGTCTCTTCGTTCTCTTCGTCTCTTCTTCGCTTAAGTCGCTTCGTTCGCTCAATTCACTCTCTCGCTTCATCGCCTCATCGCCTCAACGCATCATCGCATCATCGCCTCAACGCATCATCGCCTCCTCGCATTTAATCATCCTGCTGTGTGCCGAAGCTTCGGCATGGGTGTTTCATATATTGGCCATAGTTTTAATATCTTCCACGTATTCACGGTTATTGGATAATCTCGGAACTTTGTTTTGGCCTCCGAGTTTTTTACGTTTTTTCATCCAGCGGTAAAAAGTACCTTGATCAAGGCTATGAATAATGGGTTTTTGCAGTAACATATCTTTATAGCGTTTTGCTTCATAGTCGGAGTTATTGTTTTTTAGTGCATTATCCAGGGTATCTTTAAAGGAGTTTAGATTCGCGGGCATTTTTTCAAATTCTATAAGCCATTCGTGTGCTGCTTTTTGATTGTTATTTTGGTAGACAGGTGCTGCTGTGTATTCTTTTATGATCGCCGCTGTTTTTTCACATGCTTGTTTCAGGGCATCTTCTGCGTTTTCTATGATCAACTCTTCTCCGAAGGCATTGATAAAATGTTTTGTCCGGCCCGTAATTTTTATACGGTAAGGGTTTGTGGAGGTAAAACGGATCGTGTCTCCGAGCAGATATCTCCATAATCCACCATTGGTAGAGATTACCAGGGCATAATTCTCTTCAGTATTCACTTCTTCCAGTGTGAGTGTTTGGGGATTTTCAGTATGCAGTTCTGACATGGGCAGAAATTCATAATAGATCCCATAATCAAGCATCAGGAGTAATTCGGTCGAATTTTTCTGGTCTTGTATCCCAAAGTAGCCTTCGGATGCGTTGTAGTTTTCCACATAGTTGATATTCTCTGGCAGGATCTTTTCAAACTGTGGGCGGTAGGGTGCGAAATTCACCCCTCCGTGAAAGATAACTTCAAAATCGGGCCAGACATCCGCTATATTTGATTTACCGGTTTTTTCCAGAACACGCTGAAGCAAAAACAAGCCCCAGGAAGGAACGCCGGCCAGGCTGGTGATATTTTGCTTGCTGGTAATTTCCACCATTTGTTCGATCTTGTGTTCCCACTTATCCATCAGTGCAACTTCTATGCTGGGAGTTCTGGTAAATTCAGCCCAAAAGGGCAGGTTTTGCATGATAATAGCTGATACATCTCCATAAAAGGAATCATTATCATACTTATTAATGGAATGGCTGCCACCCAGTGCAAGGGACTTTCCGTGAAAAAGTTTAGTGTCCGGATAGTTTGAACAGTAAAATGAAAGCAGGTCTTTACCACCCCGGTAATGGGTTTCTTCAATGGATTCCGTGCTTACCGGGATAAACTTGCTTTTTCCTGCAGTCGTTCCCGAAGACTTGGCAAACCAGCGAATTTCCGTGTTCCAGAGAATATTCTGCTCCCCTTTACGGATACGTTCAATATACGGCTTCATGTCATCGTAAGTGTTTATGGGGACTCTTTTCCGGAATTGTTCGCGATTTTTTATTGAAGGGTAATCATATTTCTTTCCCCATTCTGTATACCGGGCCTCATAGATCAGACGCTGAAACCATTCCTCCTGTACTTCATGCGGATAGCGGGCAAAAAGCTCAATCTGATGCATCCGCTTTTTCATGAACCAGGTGATCACTGAGTTAATTAATGGCATATAGCAAATTTATAAAAATGCAAATTACGAAATCTTTTATCAAATAACCAACTTCTTTTGTATTTTGTTTAAACATGGATCCGGAACCCGCATTTTTGAAGCTCCTCCCAGAAACCGGGATAAGACTTGGCTACCGAATCCGGCGCAGTGATGGACAACTCTTTTGTTCGTGATGCAAGAGGAGCAAATGCCATTGCAATGCGATGATCCTCAAAAGAATCTATTTCTGCCGGGCTTGAAATCCCTGATGTACATGGATGCAGATATAGATGAGTGGATGAGCGGACTTCTAATTTGCATCCCAGTTTCCCTAACCCTTCTTTCATAGAAAAAATCCGGTCCGATTCTTTGTGACGAAGATGTGATATGCCTGTTAATGTTACTCTTACCTTGTTAGCAGCGCAGGCTGCAAGAAAACAGGGAACAATGTCGGGCACACCGGAAACGTCAAACTGTAATTGATCTTTGACAAAAGATTGCTTTTTTTCTATTCCGGCACCATCCTTATGCCAGTGAGTTTTGACTCCCAATTCGGAAAATAACCGGGCCAGGATCTTGTCTCCCTGAATACTATCCTTTGTCAGCCCTTTTATAAAAAGGCTGTATCCCACCGGCATAATGGATGTGAGTAAATACCACGGAGCTGCACTGCTCCAGTCGTATTCATTAAAAATTTTACCCGGCGGGATTTCTTGTTTGGGAAGTGTTATCCGGTGGCCTTTATAGTTCACCACGGCGCCTAAGCTGGTTAAAAGTTCCAGGGTCATTTGTATATAAGGCTTGGAAACCTGATAATTGTTGATTTTCAGGTCCAATCCATATTTGCTCCCTGCTAATATCAGAGCTGAGATAAACTGGCTGCTGATATCTCCGCCGATCCTTGTTTTTATGGAATTTCGGATTTCTTGCCCAATAATTTTTAAAGGAGGATACCCCTGATGCTCCAGGTAATCAATTCTGGCCCCTGCTGCCTGTAGTGATTCAACCAAAGGATAAACCGGTCTTTTTTTCATGGCCTCACTGCCCCGGAGAATGAAAATTCCTTTACGAAATGAAAAAAATGCTGTTAAAAAACGAAAAACCGTTCCTGCATTTTGACAATCCAGACTTAATTCCTGAGGGTGGGGTGTTGTAAAGTAATCGGTGAGGATCGTTTTTAATAATACAGTGTCCTCCGAGGAAGAAAGGTTTTCTATGGTCAGCGGGTCGTTATGTAAAGCATTGATCAGCAACAGACGGTTGCTGATGCTTTTGGATGCAGGGACTTGTATGTCCGGGTTTTCAACTACCTGCCTTTCGTGTTTTATATGGATCCTGGTCATTTGTTACGAAAATTTATTAATGCTTGGATCAAACCTCTGATGGATCGTCATCCCATTGTTTGCATGTTGTTGCCTTAATCAATAGATTTTATATGTTTAATATTTTCTATATAGATTATTTTCAAGTCTTTATGTTTTTTTGCTTTTGATCTGCGCGAAAGCAATTATTTAAGCTTTTTTGTTGAATCGTTTACCGGTTTTAACTAAGTTCTACTTTGTCTCTTTGTTCGCTTAAGTCGCTTAAGTCGCTTCGTTCGCCTCCCCGCATCATCTCATTTGATCATCCTTTTGTGTGTCAAAATCCTGTCTTGGGCATTCTATCTATATAGTAGTTCAGTGCTTCGTTAATAAGCTCCTCCGGGATCAGTTGATCATATTTTGCTTTTCCGGGTTCGGCTATTAATGAACAATTAATCTTGCCCTTTTGATTTTTTTTGTCATTGTACATATAATTTGTCATGCTGTTAATATCAGAGGTTTTAATGCCGGGCAGCGAAAAGGTCTTTTCTATAGTTTTTTGAATATCCGATAGTTCTGTCTTATCCAGCTGGTTGATCGCATAGGATAAATAGCTCTCACAAATCATTCCTGCAGCAATAGCTTTGCCATGGGTTATGGGATTATCATGTTGGATAGCCAATGATTCAAAAGCATGTCCGAATGTATGCCCGAAGTTAAGTGTTTTACGGATATTTTTTTCATAAGGGTCTTGTTCGACGATTTCCGCTTTGATCAGTACTGCATAATTGATCAGGTCTTCAAGGGTGTTGATATTTTCGATTGCTTTCAATTTTAAAACTTCCCAGAGGTTTTTGTCTGCGATGAGTGCATGTTTTAATATTTCGGCATATCCGGATTCTAGTTCTTTTTTGGGAAGGGTATTTAAAAAACCGGGATAAATATACACGGAATCCGGCTGGGCAAAGGTGCCGATCTGGTTTTTTGTTTTCTGTAAATTGACCGCTGTTTTTCCGCCGATAGCAGCATCGATCATTCCCATCAGGGTAGTGGGGATATTTATAAATGAAATTCCACGTTTATAGGTGGAAGCGGCAAATCCACCTATATCGGTGATCACTCCGCCACCGAGATTCACAAGCACTGCGTTCCGGTCTGCCTGATGCTTCTGGAGAAAATTCCAGAGCCTTTCACAGCTATGGAGATTCTTGTGTTCTTCCCCGCATGGAATAATGATCCCCGGAGGGGCTGCCTTTTTTGCAAGATAGGATCTTAATAGCGGAAGACAGTGGTGGTTTGTATTATCATCCATCAGCAGAAAAATAGCGCGGTCTTTATAATCGCTGCTTTCAAACAGGGTTTTGAAGATATCCAGTGCATCTTTTCCGGAGATAATATGATGATCCCGTAATTTTATTTGCTTATACATTTATGCCTAAAGTTTTGAACAAAATTAATGCTTTTGTAGTATTATATGTATGAGTCCGGTCTAAAAAGGTCACATTTGATTTTCAGCGGCTTCACCCTTTAGGGTTCGGGGTAAAAAGCCGTTAAAAATCAAAAGCTACTTTTTTGTCCGGATAGAATGTTTTAAAGCGGGTAAAAACCTGAGGATTAATAATACGGATAAAATTCTACGATATGCTGGATTTGGAAAATACGGAAATAGCTTTTAAACACAAGACGGATAAGGATTTAAAGCGTGCTGAATTTATGTTCAGGCTGATGGCCAACCCGCCGATGGTATACATAAACAAAGTGTTGGCAGGGCTGGCCTTAGCCATAAGATTTACGGTGGGCTGGGCTGTAAAGCCTTTGTTATACAAGCAGTTTGTGGGGGGAGAAACAATAGGGAAATGTAAGTATGTGGTGGA
>JAWOBQ010000261.1:0-4056 GCA_046484255.1 Bacteroidales bacterium
GGCAGTATATCAGTGTGAGCCGATGAGATAAGCTCAAATGAAAGAACCACCATAGCATCACCGGAGAGAATGGCTGTATTTTCATCCCATTTTTTATGAACGGTAGGTTTGTTCCTTCTCAGGTCGGCGTTATCCATTATATCGTCATGGAGCAGGGTAAAATTGTGAAATAGTTCGATCGCAGCAGCCGGTTGTATCGCAGGAATAAGGTCGTCGGAGAAAATCTCACATGACATCAGTGAAAGTACCGGTCTGAGCCTTTTCCCGCCGTTTGACATTACATAATCAACTGGCAGGTACAGTTCATTTGGATACCTCCCGGCAAAATCCATCTTTTTAATTTCCCGGTCGATGATCCTGCGAAGTTCTCCAATCTTGTGCATAGCTGTGTTTTTGTTTCACTAGCGGTTCTTCCTCTCCTTCCAACTCTGAGTCCCCGTTCTCATCATATATATGCAAAAGGGGCTCCTCGAAATTCTTTTTTATTATAATTCTTTCAAGACTTAACAACATCGAAGGTAATAAAATTAAATTTGATGTAACAGCAATTAAAAGTGTGAATGATATCAGAACACCCAGGGCTACGGTTCCTCCAAAACCGGAAAGTGAAAAAATGCCGAAACCAAAAAATAGAACTATCGCAGTATAAAGCATGCTGACTCCTGCTTCCCTGATGGCAATGCTTACCGATTTTCTTATATCAAGACCGTTTACTTTCAGTTCCTGCCGGTATTTGGCTAGGAAATGAATAGTGTTATCCACCGATATACCAAAAGCTATACTAAACACCAATACTGTAGAAGGCTTGACCGGAATGCCGAAATAGCCCATGAAGGAGGCCGTTATCAGCAATGGCACAAGGTTTGGAATAAGTGAAATAATCATCATTCTGGCAGAGGAAAACATCCATGCCATAAATCCGGAAATAATGAAAATAGCTATAGCCAGACTTGTAAAAAGACTTCTTACAAGGTATTTGTTCCCCTGGAAAGATAATATGCCGGCCCCGGTAATTGTAACATCATATCTCTCGGCCGGAAATATGCTGTCAATATTCTCTCTGATCTGGTTTGAAAGGGCGCCGGTTTTTTCGGTACCTATGTCGGCCATTTTATAGCTTATCCTTGTGACCTGGTTCTCTGAGTCAACGAATGAAGAAGCAATATCATTATCCCCCGCCAGATCACCCATGTAAGCCATAATAAAGTTCCTTTCTGTATTCCCCGGCAACCTGTAATGGTGAGGTGCTCCGTTGAAGAATGATTGCCTGGCAAATTTAAAGGCTTCGGCTATGGAAAGGGGTTTGGATAGTTCAGGATATTTTTCAAGTTTAGTCTGCAGTTCATCTATTTTCTGAAGTGTTTGCCGGGTAAAGGCTGCCCTTGGACGCTTCGTATCTATGATAATTTCCAGCGGTATGAGTCCCCTGAAATGATCTTCAAAATAAAGAAGATCCTTATATACCTGATCATTTTTAGGAAGATCATCCACCACATACCCGGTGCTTTTTATTTTTGTTATCCCCACTATGGCTAGAAAAACAAGTAGTATAGCAACAGGATAAGTTTTCATCCGGTGGTTTACAGCCAGATATTCAAAAAAGCTGACAACCCTGTTTACTGCATTGTTTTCGAGATGTTTTACATGCCTTTCCTGCGGATCGGGCAGGAAGCTGAAAAGAATGGGTATCATCAACAGTGAAAGGATAAAGATCCCCATAATATTTATGGAAGCAACAACCCCGAATTCCTGTAAAATACGTGTACTGGTAAGGATAAAGGTTGCGAAGCCTGCTGCCGTTGTAAGGTTGGTAAGGAAAGTCGCAGCTCCTATTTTCTGAATAACACGCTGCAGAGCTTTGATCTTGTTACCATGATTGCGAAACTCATTATGATATTTGTTTAAAAGAAATACTGAATTGGGAATGCCTATCACGATTAGAAGTGGTGGTATCATGGCGGTAAGAAGGGTAATCTCATAGCCGAGCAGGGCTATTGAACCCAGTGACCAGATCACTCCGGTTGTAACCACAAGGAGAGAAAAAACCACCACCCTTGCTGAACGGAAAAAAAGATACAGAATCAGTCCGGTTATCACCAGGGCAAGTACTATGAACATGTATAGTTCACCCTCGATCTTTTCGGCGGTTTTGATACGGATGTATGGCATTCCGCTGTAATGGATATCCAGATCATGTCCGGCTGAGTATGCGCCGGTTACTTCTTCAATTTTATCTACCAGCTTGTTCCTGGCCCTGGAAACCAGTATCTCCCTTTCCAGGGTGATCAGGATCAGGTAGGTGCCGGATTTTTCCTCGTAAAGAAGGCCTTTGTAGAACGGAAGGGATGCTATAACCTTTCCAAGACTGTCGGCTTTCTCCTGTGTCACAGGAGTTTCCAGAGTCATGGGTTCTACTTCGAAACTCCTCTTCTGGTTATCCTTTACAAGATTGTAAGCATTGGTCACAGAAACTGCCGTGTTAACCCCTTCGATCTTTTGAAGCTCATCCATCATTATCATCCAGTCGCCCAGGGGCTCATGATCAAAAAAATTGTGGTTTACCATGCCGACAATCACAATATTTCCATCTTCTCCAAAAGTTTCTTTATAACTGTTAAATTCGATCAGGGTTGAATCCGTTTCAGGAAGCAGAGGCGGGTACTCATATGACATTTTAACTTCTCTGGCTTTGTATCCCATGAAAGCGGTCAAGATAAATAATATGACAATAAATTGGATCCTGTTGCGAAGAATAATACCAGCTAGAAATGTAAACATTTAATTAAGTCCCTCCTTTTTACCGGCACCCGGATAAATATTATTTTATTTTTACCGGCTCAGTTATCACTGATCTGTTGCCGGTATTTTTAGTTTTTTTGTTTAATCCGCCTCTAGCAGTTACAAGCTTACACAATGACTGCGCCTTGCTTCCGGACGGGTATTGCGATTTACCACTCAAATTTGCAAACTTATACCGTTAATGACTGCACCTAGCTTTAGGCCGGCTATTGCTGTTCGCTTTATTGCAGCTTGTATCCCGGACATATAAAAATTGCAGCAAAAATACTATTGCGACTTATTATTTCCAAGATCTTTTTTACTTATTTAACTAATATTAACGCCCATAAATACAAGCATATATAATGTGAATGTTTAACAATCAAAATGATTCTTTTCATATTATCTATTATTCTTTTAATTTTGGGCTGCAACTTTTAAACAAAATGCAATATAATTTCATTGATTTTCTTGCTTTGCTTGGCTCTCTCGGGTTTTTCCTGTTCGGTATGAAATCTATGAGTGAAGCCCTGCAAAAGGTCGCCGGACATAAATTGCGTATGATTTTGGCGTCAATGACCTCCAGTCGCTTAAAGGGAATATTCACAGGATTCATGATAACTGCGCTGGTGCAGTCTTCTACCGCTACCACCGTCATGCTGGTCAGTTTTGTGAATGCCGGACTGATAAATCTTATTCAGGCCATTGGGGTGGTAATGGGAGCAAACATAGGGACAACGGTAACAGCCTGGCTCATCTCCCTTCTGGGATTTAAATTCAGTATCAGTTATATATCCTTGCCCCTTATCGGACTGAGTTTCCCTTTTCTTTTTTCAAGATACAAAAAAAGAAAATCGATCGCAGAGCTTATTATAGGGTTTGCAATGGTATTTCTCGGACTTGATTTTTTAAAGGAGTCGTTGCCTGACATTGATCAGCATCCTGAAATACTTTCTTTCCTGGCCTCCTATACTGATATGGGAATATGGTCGATTTTAATTTTTCTGGGCATAGGGACACTTCTTACATTTGTTATACAATCATCAAGCGCTACCATGGCGCTTACCCTTGTTATGACAAATAACGGATGGATTTCGTTTGATATGGCTGCAGCTATGGTACTGGGTGAAAATATCGGTACTACCATTACTGCAAATTTAGCAGCATCTATTGCCAACGTATCTGCAAAAAGGACTGCACGTGCCCACCTTATATTCAATTTAGTTGGAGTTTTTTGGGTATTACTTGTTTTTAATTTTTTCCTCCGGCAGATTGACA
>JAWOBQ010000179.1:0-9739 GCA_046484255.1 Bacteroidales bacterium
CGAACAAATTTAAACATATGAATTTAAACATATGAAAACATTTAAATTAGGCGGGATACATCCGGAAGAGAATAAGATGGCCGCCAGCCAGCCCATAGAGACATTCCCTCTGCCCAAGCAGGGGATTGTGCCGGTAACCCAGCATTTGGGAGCCCCGGCAAAAGTACTTGTCAAGCGGGGTGATGCTGTTAAAACCGGGCAGTTGATCGCTGAAACCGCCGGGTTTATTTCTGCCAATGTGCATTCCCCCTATACCGGGAAAGTCAAAAAAATTGATAATGTTATTGATGCCAGTGGCTATAAACGACAGTCGGTTATTATTGATGTGGCAGAGGAAGAACAATGGGAGGAAGGAATTGACAGCTCCGCAGGCTTAATGAGGGAAGTGACAGCAGAACCCTCCGCAATTGTAGAAAAGATTAAGGAAAAGGGAGTGGTAGGGCTCGGCGGGGCTACCTTTCCCTCTCATGTTAAGCTGATGGTGCCGGAAGGGAAAAAGATCGAATATCTGATCATTAATGGGGTGGAATGTGAACCTTACCTGACAAATGACCATCGTCTGATGCTGGAAAAGGCCGAAGAGATGCTTGTGGGTATTCAGATTTTGATGAAAGGCCTGGACGTGACTAAAGCCATAATCGGTATTGAAGCCAATAAGATGGATGTGGTGGAGCATTTGGAGGAAAAGATTAAAGACTTTAAAGGGATAGGTGTTGAGCCGTTACAGGTGAAATATCCGCAAGGCGGAGAGAAACAACTGATAAAAGCATTGATCAACCGTGAGGTTCCTTCCGGGAAACTGCCTCTGGATGTGGGCTGTGTAGTAAATAATGTAGCTACTGCTTATGCCGTATATGAAGCTGTACAGAAGAATAAGCCATTGATAGAACGTGTACTTACGGTTACAGGGAAGGCGCTTAAAAGATCAGCCAATTTAAAGGTGCGTATTGGGACAAGGATTTCCGCTTTAGTGGAGCATGTAGGCGGGCTACCTGAAGACACGGGGAAAATTGTGGCTGGCGGGCCTATGACCGGGAAGGCGCTTAGCAGCCTGGATGTTCCTGTGGTGAAAGGGACGGCCGGGATATTGGTGATGAATGAGAAGGAAGCCGTAAAGGCAGAGCCCCGGGCTTGTATCCGTTGTGCTAAATGCACGCAGGTGTGTCCGCAGGGATTGGAGCCCTATCTGTTACACCAGTTCGGGGAACTGCAGAAACCCGAAGAAGCTGAAGTTAATGGTATTATGGACTGTATTGAATGCGGTTCCTGTAATTATACCTGCCCGTCCAACCGGCCGCTGATCGAATATATCCGCTACGGAAAAGCCCAAACGGGGGAAATGATCCGAAACCGAAAGCAAAAGTAAAAACCAAAGGCAATGAAGAATCAATTAATCATATCAAGCTCCCCGCATGTGCATGGAAACTGGACCATAGAAAAAGCGATGTATGGTGTGGTGCTGGCTATGGTGCCGGCCATGCTGGTATCGTTTTATATGTTTGGCCTGGGAGCGGTGCGCGTCATGCTTATTTCAGTGATTGCCTGTATGGCGTTTGAACACCTTATTCAAAAGTATATTATTAAAGGGCCGGTAACTATTGGCGATGGTTCGGCTCTGGTAACGGGTATTTTATTGGCATTTAATGTGCCCACAAGTATTCCTTCCTGGATGATCATCTCCGGTGCATTAGTGGCTATCGGAATGGGAAAAATGTCTTTTGGCGGCCTGGGAAAAAATCCCTTTAATCCTGCCCTGGTAGGCCGGGTATTTATGTTGATCTCGTTTCCTGCGGCGATGACGACCTGGCCCAGGCCTGTCGTTTCCAGGGAGTATTTTTCGTTTGGCGGGCTGGATGAGAAAGTGATGGACTCGATCACAGGCCCTACGCCCTTAGGGGTACTTCAGGAGGAGGGAGCAAGTGCACTGGCACCTGATTATGCCAATCAGCTTCTGGGTGTTATGAGTGGATCCATGGGTGAAATATCTGCCCTGGCGCTTATCATTGGGGGGATTTATATGCTGTCACGGAAAATTATTACCTGGCATATCCCCGTTGCTTATTTGCTGTCTGCGTTTGTCTTTGCCGGGGTATTATGGATGGCGGATCCCTCGCAATATGCCGATCCGCTCTTCCATTTGGTTACCGGGGGCCTTATGCTGGGGGTCTTCTTTATGGCTACCGATTATGTCAGTACCCCTATGACCGTTAAAGGGCAAATAATTTTCGGCTTGGGTGCAGGTGTGTTAACCATACTTATACGTGTGTTCACACCGTATCCGGAAGGAGTATCTTTTGCGATCCTCCTGATGAATGCTTTTACACCGCTGATTAATAGTTCTGCAAAACCAAAACGCTTTGGTGAAAAGCAAGCGGTTTAATTAAACAAGAAAAGATCAGGATTATGGCTAAAAAAGAATCCACATTTATAAACATGTTTCTGACGATGCTTATTGTATCTTCAGTCGCTGCCCTGGCCCTGGGAGGAGTTCATATGGTAACAAAAGGGCCCATTGCATTGAATCAAAATAAAGTGATGCGCGAGGCTTTGGAGCATGTCTTGCCGCAATTTGATAACAATATTACGGAGGAAATGCATACTGTGGCCCTGGAGGGAGAAGATCCGGTTAATCTCTATGTCGCTGAAAACGACGGAGAAATGGTGGGGGTTGCGGTAGAATCCTATAGCAATAAAGGATATTCCGGAAGGATAAAGATCATGGTAGGCTTTTTACCGGATGGAACGATCAATAATATTTCCGTGCTTGACCATAAGGAAACCCCCGGGTTAGGCGATAAAATGGAAAAAAGCAAAAGCGAATGGAGTAAACAATATAATGATAAACACCCTGATGAAACAGACCTGCGGGTGGCTAAAGACGGGGGTGATATAGATGCCATCACGGCAGCTACGATTTCTTCGCGTGCATACAGCGATGCTGTGCAACGTGCATATGATGCATTTATAAAAGAAATAAAAGGAGGTGAAGAATGAATCAACTTCAAAATTTTTCAAAAGGACTGATAAAAGATAACCCTGTGTTTGTTATGCTTTTGGGGTTATGTCCTGCCCTGGGCGTTACCACATCGGCCATCAATGGCCTGGGAATGGGGTTGGCTACTACTTTTGTGCTGCTGATGTCGAATTTAGTAATTTCCATTTTTAAAAATTTTATTCCCAATAAGGTACGTATACCGTCCTTTATTGTCGTGATCGCATCTTTTGTTACGATAGTTGATCTGAGCATGAATGCCTATTTACCAGGACTCCATAAGGAATTAGGTCTTTTTATCCCCCTTATTGTGGTTAACTGTCTGGTATTGGGACGTGCTGAGGGGTTTGCTTCCAAGAATGATATTTTTTCATCCATTGTAGATGGTTTAGGAATGGGCGTAGGCTTTGCATTCGCACTAACTCTGCTGGGCGCCGTCAGGGAAATTTTGGGCTCCGGAGCTATCTTTGGATTCTCATTTGTGGAGAAGGATCTGATGCTGGCCTTTGTTCTGGCTCCCGGCGCTTTTATTGGCCTGGGTTATCTGATTGCATTGAACCGATTGCTAAAAAAAGAATAAACGCTAAAATAATAAGACCATGGAATATATTTTCATCATCATATCAGCCATCCTGGTTAACAATATTGTGCTGGCTAAATTTCTGGGAATTTGCCCTTTTGTTGGCGTGTCGGCCAAAACCGATACCGCTGTGGGAATGAGTGGTGCTGTAACATTCGTGATGACAATAGCTACGATCGTTACCTGGCTGATCAATGAATACATCCTCATAAAGGGAGCTTTTCTTGTGCAGTATAATCTGGAGTTCCTGCAGACGATCAGTTTTATTTTAGTGATCGCTTCTCTGGTGCAGTTGGTAGAGCTCGTGCTGAAAAAAGTTAGCCCTCCCTTATATCAGGCGCTTGGGATTTATCTTCCGCTGATGACAACGAATTGTGCTATTTTAGGAGTAGCTATTGAGGCCAGCGGAGCAGCAGAGTTCGGATTATTGCACAGTGTCGTTTTTGCCATTTCAAATGCCATAGGGTTTGGACTGGTGCTTATATTGTTTGCTTCCATGCGGGAGCATATGGATCTTGTAAATATCCCCAAAGGAATGCGCGGAATTCCTGCCGCCATGATCGTTGCCGGTATTCTGGCCCTCGCTTTTATGGGCTTTGCCGGATTGGTATAATATAGGCAAACAGTAAATATTTTTTTTTGACGCATTTCGGGATGAAAACATTTTTAGTACACCGCATAAGGAATTTGGAGATTTCTGAGAATCGAAATCAACTAAAATATTCAGTATGCAGGCGTGCCAGGAAAAGAAACATTATCTAAATTTTGGGGCACTTAGCGATAATCGATGTTGAATTACAAGGGATTAAGTTAGTTTTGCAAAAGAATGCGGAAAACAGGAACGGTACTCTGGAAATATGCGAAACACAAAAAAAAGTCCGTTATGGCTAACGGACTTAATATGAGGGTTGTGATTATCAATACCAGAAAAAAATATATCCGGCGGGCTTATCTTCCCCTTTCTTCTGCTTTCCGGGTGTTATAATTAATTTTCAATGCATTAGCTTGTCTGAGTTCTTGCTTTACGTCACTAACAATTCCCATTTTCGTATCCTGGTCTACTTTAAGGGAGGTAGTCATTAATTTTCGTTGTGCTTCGTTCATTGCTTCTTTTTCCCTTGCGATGAATTGTTGTATTTCAGAAGGTTCGGCATATGCATCGTTAAGTTGGATACGGGGTTCTGAGCCCAGCATCGCTTGTCTTCTTTCCGGGGGGGGACCGATATAGATATAACTAACCAATTCTTTTTTTTCCAGTTTTTGGATTTCCGTAGCTTCAGGTTGCGTAATTTGCACCAGCAGTGTTGTTTCTCTCATGGTCGTTGCGACCATAAAGAAAAACAGGAGCATAAAGATAATATCCGGTAAGGAAGAGGTATTAATCTTTTGTGGTCCTTGTTCTTTTTTCTTTTTAAATCTGGCCATATTAATTTCCTCCTACATTTTTTGGTTCAGATTCGGAAATAGCAACCGGGATGGCCTCTTTTATGGCTTTGATCGCCACGTCATCTTTAAGTTGGTCGTATCGTTTTCCATAGTGTTTCATGGCCATTTCATCCCGCAATTCTCTTACGGCCGCTGCCAGTTCGTTTTGTACTTGAATATACATTTTATAGGAAGTGCCACGGTCGTTTTGCAGTGAGATCACGCCTTTCGAGGTCTTTACTTCTCCCAGTCCTTCGATAGTTTCCGTTTCTACTTCCGGATATTCCGGATTATCGGGGTGAATGCTGAGAAAATCTTTGGCGGCGGGGCGGAGTTGCGAGATATCCATTGGTTTCTTGCTGGTTTGTTTCCCTACCAATAAGCGATCAGCCTGGTTTACCAGGACTACAAACACATTGCGTTCTTTGACTTCAATGTCATCTATTTCATCCTCTGGCACTGGCGGGGGAAGCCTTCTGGTAATCCCCCGGTCCACATCCATGGTAGTGGTTACAAGGAAGAATATCAACAGCAAGAAAGCGATATCAGCCATTGATCCTGCATTGATTTCTTGAAAACCTCTTCTTGCCATATATGTTTTCTTTTAATTATTTAAAAACTTTTGAAATGCCGGAAAATATTGTCACAACGACAGCAAGGCCACCCAATATGTAAGTGGCGATAAGGCCGGCACCTACCCGTTTTGCTCCCTGGGCAGTCACTTCAAATTTTTCGTACACCGGGGCGTCGGTTGCACCGGAGGCAAGAATATATGAGATCCCTGCCAGTACTACAAATCCTATTAATCCAATGAGCACTGTTTTGGCTTTGGCCGGATTCAGGATAATATATATGACCGGTGCGATAATTGCCACCAAAGCAGCAATGATCAACAGGGCATAAGCCCAATATATATGCAGCACGGTAGTTTCTTCTGTTACGGAAGTTATGAAAATATAATAAATTCCCAAAATCACAGAAATCCCCATTAGTGCATACAATAATATATTTAATATTTTGCCAATTTTATCTTCCATAAGGCAATACTGATTTTGGTTTGATTATTTATTTTTCTTTTTGACAAGGATATCAATGAAAGAAATCGTACTATCTTCCATATCATTGACTAAGCCGTCTACTTTTGCGAT
The DNA here is from genome assembly GCA_046484255.1 of Bacteroidales bacterium. Lineage (GTDB taxonomy): Bacteria > Bacteroidota > Bacteroidia > Bacteroidales > PWNQ01 > PWNQ01. The sequence goes on from JAWOBQ010000179.1 coordinate 6,146, forward strand.
CAGGTAGTTGTAGAATATCTGCAGGATAATTGCTACGATAAGCCCGAAAACAGTTGTTAACAAGGCTACTTTAATACCTCCGGCTACAACGGTAGGTGAAATATCTCCTGCGGCTTCAATAGCATCAAAAGCATTTATCATACCGATCACCGTACCCATAAATCCAAGCATAGGGGCAATAGCGATAAAGAGCGATATCCATGAAAGGCCTTTTTCCAAACGAGCCATCACAACACTGCCATAGGATGATACGGCTTTTTCTACCGTTTCGATCCCTTCGTCAACTTTGCTGAGCCCTTCATAGAAGATGCTGGCTACAGGCCCTTTTGTGTTTTTCATCAGGTCTTTGGCCGCTTCTACTCCGCCGTTGTCCAGCGCTTCTTCAAAGTTTTCAAGTAACTTATCCGTATTGGTGGTTGCAAGGTTTAGATATAGAATCCGTTCTATAACCAGCGCCAGACCTAAAATGAGCGTTAACAATACAATCCCCATGAATTCGGGGCCTCCTTCAATGAATTTTTCTTTCAGAACTTGGTGAAATGTTTGATCTTCAGGAACTTCATCCTCAAGCTCCGAAGGAGATTGTGTCTCATCCATAGCCGCTGTGTCAGCCTCATCGGTAGCCGCGGTATCGGATTCTGCCGTATCGGTTTCAAATTCGTCAACCTGCGTTTGGTCCTGATCGGCCGCTTCAGCATCATCATCTTGAGCAAAAGCATGGGTAGATGCTCCAAATGTAAGCATGCCTGCTATTGCAAAAAAAGCAATTAGTTTTTTCATAATAACTTTCTATTGGTGTTTTTTAATTATTGGTTTATTATATCCTGGCGGAGAGAGAGGGATTCGAACCCTCGATACGCTTTTGGCGTATACACACTTTCCAGGCGTGCGCCTTCGTCCACTCGGCCACCTCTCCGTTACAGATCTTTCAATTTGTTAAGAACTCAGCGTACAAGACTTGTAAATTTTTTGCTAAAATATAATTTTTTTTGATGTAAAAAACAAATAAACGTTTTTTTAACTAAACTTAACAATAAACGTGCTTTATATGGCTTTATTATTTTTTCCTCAGATGCAATCGTTTTAATTTCATTGCTTTTATTGCTATTAAAATCAACTTATAATTTTGCAAATTATTGTTTGAGTCCGGCCTAAAAACACTAAATGTATCCCAGCCGCTAAAAGTCAGCTTTACCCCCATCCCTAAAGGGAGGCTGATTTTCAGCGGATTCACCCTTTAGGGTTCGGGCTAAAAAGCCGGCAAAAATCAAATGTGACCTTTTTGGACCGGACTCTTGTTTTTAACGGGAAATTTCTCCCCTTAGTGAGGTTTGGAATAGGTAACGGAAGGCCTGATCCGGTAAATGGCGCCCCAACAGGTACATCATTTTGGACAGAGCAGCTTCGGTAGTAATATCCCTGCCACTGATCACGCCTGCTTTTTCCAGTTCCACACTGGCCTGATATTTACCCATTTCTACTTTTCCTTCATGACACTGACTTACATTTACAATTTGAACACCTGCGGAAATAGCCGTACGGATGCTTTTTATAAACCATGAGGCTGTTGGGGCATTCCCGGCTCCATAGGATTTCATTACGACTCCTTTCAGGCCGCTTATCTGCAGAAGGTTGTTTACCACTTGTGGCCTTATTCCAGGGTATAAATATAACAATGCTACGTTTGTTTCTAAATGTTTATGTACTTTAAGCTTTTTAAAATTCGGAGGGAGGATATATTTATCCTTATATTGAATGTTCACACCGGCATGTGCTAATTCCGGATAATTGCCGGAACGAAAGGCCAAAAAGTTTTCGGCATTATATTTAAACGTACGGTTTGCCCGGAAAAGTTGATTTTCAAAATATATTGCTACTTCCGGCACTTTTGGAGTGGTATCTTCTTTTTCCCCGGCGATAAGAATGGAAGCGATAAAATTATCCCGCCCGTCGCTGCGAAGCATTCCCATAGGAAGCTGGGAGCCTGTGAAAATTACCGGCTTGTTCAGGTTCTCCAGCATAAAACTAAGGGCGGAAGCCGTATAAGCCATTGTATCCGACCCATGTAATACTACAAAACCATCATAATACTCATAATTTCGTTCAATGATATTTGCGATCTCAACCCATTCACCGGGGTTCATGTCACTGGAATCAATCGGGTGGTTAAAGGAACATGAATCAATAGTGTATTGATAGGCCTCCAGGGCCGGGATCTCATGGGAGATTTTGCTGAAATCCACGGGTGCTAAAGCTCCGGTTTCCATATCTTGCTGCATGCCAATAGTACCCCCGGTATATATTACCAGTATATTGGTGTCTTCCTGTATACGTTTAGAATCTGAAAATATCTCTTGCATTTGCTGTCGTTTTTTCTGCCACTTGTTCAATATCAACTTGCTTGATGTCTGCTAACGCTCTGGCAATTAAGGGTAAATATCCGCTTTCGTTGCGCTGCCCACGATAAGGATGCGGGGTTAAATAAGGCGAATCTGTTTCCAATACCATCTTCGATAAGGGAATATCGTTTAGCTGCTTTCCTAAATTTGAGTTTTTAAAGGTTAATACACCGCCTATGCCCAGATAAAACCCCATGTCTATAACTTTCCGTGCCTGTTCCTTATCCCCTGTAAAACAATGGAATATTCCGGTTAAGTGAGGTTCATTCAACTGTTTCAGCTCGTCCATCACCACATCAAATGCATTTCTCATATGAATGGAAACCGGAAGGCCCAACTCCGATGCTTTTTTACATTGCAAACGAAAGGCTTCGCGTTGCTGCTCTTCCAGGGATTGATCCCAGTAAAGGTCTATGCCGATCTCCCCAACGGCATAATACGGAAAATTTTTTGCCCTTTGAAAAATGTGTTCTATTTGATCCCGGTAATCTACCCCTACCGAAGAAGGATGTAATCCGGCCATAGGCAACATCTGATCCGGCCATTGATCATATGTGGATTGTAATGTATCCAAAGATCCCTCATCAATGTTCGGCAAAGCAAAATACCGAACACCGCGCGCAATGGAACGGGCGATAACATCCGCCCTGTCGGTGTCAAAAGCATTAAGATACAGGTGTGTATGGCTGTCTGTGAATGTCATGCTGCAAAAGTAGTAAAATTTGCCGCTCCCATGCCATTTGCACTTTTTCGACCGGAGGCATAAACAAAATTCCAATTGCCATGAATCCATGAACGAACGGTGAATTATTCGTGCATTCGTGGCGACCCTTTTTCTGGTTAAAAAAAATCACCCTGAATCGACCTGCTAATGCTTAAATGCAAAAAAAGTGCATGGGTTGTTCATTTTTTTCTTGCTTTTGAATTTTTAATGTATTATATTTGCATATATGTGATCAGGTAAAATTATAACCGGCATTCTATGAACAACTTCTACAATCTGCCATATTTTATCCTGCCCGGATTGGGTGCCCCTGCTGAGCGTTTTCTAAGGCTGGTGAAATGGATATTTCCCTTAAACGGTTATACTTCATTTCCTCCCAACATACCTGAGAAAAGCAGACCTAAAACTGCGACTAAAAGACCGTAGATTGATGTGGGATCCATTATAGACAGGAACACTACGTGTTTTCCG
>JAWOBQ010000302.1:0-5935 GCA_046484255.1 Bacteroidales bacterium
CATGCATGTTTTGCAATCCATAATTCTAACTATAATTGCCTAATATTAGATTTAATTTTGGATTTACTATTTAACACGGAACTGCTGCATCATGCCGTGCATGAAATGGGGATTGCCGCTTTGCTCGTCCGGATATGGACAGATCAGGGCATATTCTCCCGGCTCAAAATTAACGGCTATATAGTTTGTCACTCCTTTATCCATCGGGCTTACGCCATTCAGAAAAATACCGGGGGCTGTTGGTAGAGGGCCCACTTCACCGGTTATTACTTCTCCCAGCCAATTCATCATATCATCCAGCGTTTTTCCTTTCTCAAGCTTTGCCAGAATAAACTCATGGGGTTGGGAGGCCTCATTTTTAACCTCAATCGTTTGTCTGCCTGCCGTTATCTCTTCGGAGACCCCAAAGGAATAATCATCCATATTCATGGTAATATCTGCTTCGGGTGCTTTTGAATTATCATTGCCTGTGTCAGTTACGGTAAGAGGCCGGGTCATGCCTTTCATAAAGTGAGGCTCAGCGGCCGGTACAGGCACCCCGCAGACAATCGCATAATTGCCCGGAATCAGATCAAGCGTAGCCTCTGATTCTTCGCCCGAAATAGGGGCCGAGGGCCCGCCCAATAATGTTGCCCAGCCTGGATACCCTCCCATATTTTCACCCATATATTGCATTAACTCCTCGTATGTATGCCCATCACTTATATGAACCAGTCCGGCATTATGGGGATACAAACCCTCATTTTTTATGCGAAAAGTGGTCAGTCCTGCAGAAACAGAATCCGGTACGTCCAGGAATGTAAAATCAGCCGTTGTGATGGTTACCAGTTGCGGGCTTTCGGATCTCTCCGTAGTAGCGCTGTTGGTTTGATCCTCGGTTTTTGGGGTACAGCTGATTAGCAACCCGGCTAATAAAGCTAATATTGGGAGTGTGCTTACAGATTTTTTTATAATCATTTTCCCTGATTTTTTATTAGGACAACTTGATATCTGAAAATCAGTCCATTTATTATTAATACCTCTTGCCTTTTATGGACAATGAAAAAAACAGATTTATAAGATTCGGACAGCTTTTTTAGGCTCTGTTCTATTAATAATGCGTGAAAATTATATAAGATCTCTCATATTCTTTCTCTGGTTGTGATGGCAACCCTAAAATATCAATCCGGTTTATAAAACCGATATTGCGGGAGGTTTAGCAATTTTTTCATCATATTTAATTTTTAATACTATTTGTACGTGTAATCTTATATATCCTATACCTTTTAATAAGATCTATATTCAAATTCATTTAAAGAGATATGCGGCGCAGTGAACTCCACGCCCAAGTCATTTTTTCCAAACTGTTGATGTAAACAGATGGTTGTTTTCTGCAATAGTGAGCCTTTATCTGTTTGAAATTTTAATTGACAACTCAAACATAAACGTCGTCTCTTAGATGAGTTTCTTTTTCATCTTAGATGTGATCTAAGGGCAAAAAACAGAGAGAGCAAAGACAGACTTATTATTAAGGGCGTGAACTGAAAATTATAATATAATCGGAGACGTTATGAACAGTTCAAAAATGAGCATCCTCATTCCATTGGTAACAATATTAATTGGCCTGCTTAGATGATGGGGTGCGAATCTCAGGTACCGGTAAGCGCTGATAAAAGCGAGCCTTCATCCATGGAAATGCCGGGGCAAGCTGCATCAATGCTGAATTTAAACGCACCATTCCCGGTTCTCAATCAGGGGTTTAATAACAATTTGACGCCATGGGTTGACAAAAGCGTAGCCGGGAAAGGCGGCTGGTGGGGGAATATTGCGCTTACGAGCTTCAAAGAGAGCGGTATGAAACGATCAGCCGGCAAAGGCTTTGCACTCGTTTCCAACGACATATGCAACGTATTCTGGAATGGTGTATGGAGTTCATTTGGACCATTTCCCGATGGTCAGGCTTTTACCAGCGGTCCGGCTTCCGGTCCTAATCCTGATTTGCTCAGAAGTACGTTCCCTGAAAGTGGATTCGTTCAGGAGCTCGATATTTACCTGGACCCTGAATTTCCATCGGGAGTTTCTACCCCCATATTCGATCCTGAAGGAGCCATTTCATTAACAGAGGATGATAATGTGGTTTTTACATATGCCAACTCTGTTTGCCTGAGCTGCGAGCCTGGCCCTGACTTCCTGCCTCTTTATTTCGCAATCTCTGTCGTAAAGGATGGTGATGATTTATAAGTGGACAGTTATGAAGTAAAAGAGAAAGGCTGGTAAACGTTCCGCCAGGTGTTTGGCAGCGATGCCGACGGGAAACTGACGGTTACATTCCAGCTCGTAAAAAACGGGGGCTGCTTTATACCCAAGCTATAGGGGCCACATTTCTGTCTGGGCTCCCAACGAATAGCCTAGAGACAGCCAGTCTTGGAAACGGGTATGTATGGTTTGTCTCAATTGCAGATGATCTTGATCTGCCCATCGATGAGAACCGAATGAGACCGGGGAAATAGTTCCTGCTGTCTACGTTTAAATGAATAACTCAGTTTGAGTGTTTATTTAAACATCTTATTTGCAAAACCCTCCGGCAAAAACTGCCTGAGGGTTTTTCTATTTCTCACTGAAATATTGCTTCCGGGGCCAACTCTTCAGCTTTGAATCATTTTATCTGTGCTGTAATAAAAGCCCAAGTAGTAAAGAGCATGCTGGTTTTAAGGCTATGTTGATTTGTGTGGGTATTGGATTTCTCATTCAGAGTTACCGTTAATACTGATTTTTTGGTAACAACTTTATGATCATATAAATTAGACCAGTAATCCTGAAAACTGTTTTGTAAACCAGAACCTATCCCGAATTTAGTGCCATATGGCTTGGCCAAAGGGGTCATAGAACACAGCCTGGGGCAGCGCCCCAGGTAAACGGCAACACACATTGAAGATCCATCGGCCTGAATCCCAATAGTGGCACAATGCCTATTCCGATGGCTCCCACACTGAACCCAATCAACGCCCTGTTTCCCCTCACCGGGTTCCAGTCACCATCCCTCGATGTAAAATGGAGCGTTGATGTCATCTATTGCCTCGGGATTTTTTTAGAATCGGTTCTGCAAACCTGGGGCGTTGCCCCAGGCTGTAATTTGTGACCCTTACAGGGTCTTTTTAACGGTTTGAAAAATACAACTTGAGCTTGTTGATGTTTACGATCATTCATTATAGAACGTTTAATTTTACCCACACAAATCAACATAGAACCGGTTTTAATAGCTTACAGGCGGTTAATCGAAATCAATCTCTTTTTTCAGATCCCTTTCGGCCATTTGCTGAAATCTTAAATCATCCCGAACCGTATCGAAAACAGGGTCGATATACGCGAATCTGCTTAAGTCAACCCCCCGGTCGATCATTTCCAGAGCCGTCTCTTTTTGCCCGATCAGTAAATGCCAATGGAGTTTTGGCGAAAATGACAGGGAGTTCTCTTTAATATGTTGCAGCGCTTTTTGCTTATCGCCGGACATCGCGAGTGTAATCGATTCTTTCCATTCGATATTGGTTCCCCAAAATTCATTTAAATTGGAGCTGCCTTTTTCTATCATAGCCATCGCCTGTTCATCCTGTCCGTTATTAAAAAGTTCCTGGCCTCTTTTAAGCCGGGCTAAGCCCAGAAATTTTTTAGTGAGGAAATAGCGGCTGCCAAGGCTCAAGGACGTTTCCAGTTCGCGAATTGCTTCAACATACCGTCTTTCGCAGTAGTAGGAGTATCCCAGGCCAATATGTGTATTCCAGGCAAGGGGATCGACTTCCACAGCCTTCTCCTTTTGAATCAAAGCTTCCTCATTATTTCCAAGTTTCGTAAGAAGAGCACCATACTCTCTGAGAACATCACTGTGGTTTGGATTTAATGACAGTGCCTTCAAAAACTTCTCTTCACTTTGATCCCACTCCTTGTTGAGCCTGTGAATGATTCCCTGCACCATATAGGCCTCAACCACATTTGAATTGATGGAAAGTGCCTTATTGGATGCTTCAAGGGCCAGGTTTGTGGCATCTCCTATGTTGATTCCTTCAACTCCGGTATGTTCAAGGGGAAATGTTGACACTAAACCGGAATACATATAGGCAAGCGAAAGATTACCGTGTGCCGGAGCAAATGTTGAATCGATGGAGATGGATTCTTCAAGAACTTCGACCGCTTCTACGATGTTTTCAGCGTTACCCATATCCAGCAAATACTTTGCCTGAAGATATTTTTGATAGGCAAGTTCGTCTACGTTTTGTTGGGGATTATACTCTGAATTATCATTGGGCACTAGCTTCGTCTGCAGGGCGTCAGCTATTCGGCCGGCAACATCGCTTTGAATATCGAGTATATTCTCAATTTGCCGGTCATAGGTATCTGCCCACAGATGCCGGTCTGTCTCCGCGTCAATCAGCTGTGCTGTGACTCGTACCTGGCCACTGTGCCTTTGAATACTCCCCTCAACGATTGTCGTTACCCCCAGTTCACCGGCGATTTCACGAATGCTTTTGTCTGAATTACGGTACTGCATAATAGACGTGCGCGACGTCACAGATAGATCACCTTTACGGGCAAGTTTAGAGAGAATTTCTTCGGTGATTCCCAGGCTGAAGTAGTCGGTGCTGTCGGGTGAGTTTATATAGGTAAAAGGAAGAACCGCGACAGATTTCTCGCCAAACTGTATATCAGTTCCGGAATTGAAAAAATAGTTTCCGATAAACCAGGCAATCAGAACAAAGACAACGGATATGAAGATATTTCTGATCAGCTTCTTATTTGAAGAATTCTGATTGGGTTCATAAAGGTTTTTGGGCTGGACCTTTAAATCTTTATCACTGTTTGGCAAGTCCGCTGAACTGCCTGGTTCAACGATTGGAAGTCCCCTGGTGCCGTCGCCGCTCGCATTCACATCTTCAGCGGATGCACTAACTGATTGCGAGGCGTCGATATTTTCTACGTAGCCGCGAAGATCCGGTGAAGGATCTGCATTCAGTTCAGTTTTTAGTCGTTCCGAATATCGGTCATACGCCCGCCTTGCAGCTTCAGGTTTTCCAATTTCGGCGAGCAATTTAATATACCGACTCTGGTGTTTATCTGAATAAGGTGTTAAATCCGCTGCCTTTTGAGCGTAATGATGGGCAAATTCAAAATTATCTCGCCCCTTCTCTTTCATTGCAAGATTCCAACACAATCCGGAGTAAGCCTTTTGTAATCTCTCTCGCTCCCTGTCGAGCCAGTCCTGGAAATCATTTGAGACATGATTTATATGAAACCCGGTAAGAAGCCTGCTTTTGTAGAGTTCAAATGCTTTTTTCAATTCTCCCTGATCGACCGCACTTTCAAAAGCCAGGACATCGCACCAGACTTTTTCCATATTTACGCAGATCTCTTCGGAGCCGCGGTTTAAAATGATGTCTTTACCGAGAGCGTTTCGAAGATAGTATAGAATATTGCTCAATGCATTTCTGGCGCTTTTCTGCCCGGCATCTGGCCAGAATAGTGTCAGAAGCTCGTCTCTTCGGTGATAGCCTCGCGGCTTGGCCAGTACCAGGTAGGCAAGCAGTGCAACTCTCTTAGCACCTTTGGGGATTGTCTGATCCAGACTCCCGTCTTCTTTGCGGATCGTTACCGGCCCAAGGAATTGAAGTTTTATCATGTTCCTCCCATATTTACGACTACATGAAGTAATAAACAAAAATTAAGCGAAAAGGGTAAATTGAATTCAGATCGTAATAGTAAATCCTATAAAGTATTCTGTATAGAGGGAAATATTAAAATTAAAGTGCTTAAAAATTCAGATCACCTTATACCATCCACCTCTAATGAATAGATGGTATAACTGAAAACGGGAAATAGATTCGGGTTCTCTGCTAAAATTGCTTTGGTCTTCAAAATGTTTTTCATCCTTAATGAATCGATAAATGTTTTATACTCGATAACGACG
>JAWOBQ010000319.1:0-2553 GCA_046484255.1 Bacteroidales bacterium
AATTTGCTCATTATTACACCTTCAAAGAATTATAACCTTCATGCATAGCTTTAATATTTTTATTTAAATAATCTTTTTTATTTGCAAACGCTTCATTAAATGCCTTTTCTAGATTTTTTAAACTCACAATTCCAGTAAGCTTTGCAAATGCACCCAATAAAACAACATTAGCAAAATCTTTTCCAATAACATCTCCTGCAATCTTAGACGCATCTAAATAATAAGAATTTTGTTTTAATTTTAAATCAGATTTAGCATTTACTAAAAATTTAGTATTTTTATTGACATTAGAATAAATTAATTTTTCTAGGCCTTGTAAAGATAATAAACTATTATCAATAAAAATAACATAGTCTGCAGAAGTAATTGGACTTTGTTCTAAAATATGAGATAAAAAAAGAGAACAGTACTGTATACGCTAAGCTTTCTGATTAACCGCTGGATCATATCTGAAAAAGATTACAAAATGGCCACTGACAATATCGCTATATTTTATTGCCGTTTAAAAAACTTGCTGATATTCCACAGCAGCTTACCCACCCATAAATTTAAATCTTCCGATATTCTTAGTTTCCAAACAGGCAATAAAAACAAAGTGGCGGCAATTATGGAGCGAAGGGTGATATCTGTCAGAACATGCGGCGCGCGGTCAACCTGGCCGGATGCCACCATGAGAAGGACCAGCAGCACCGGAACCCATAAATGCTTCCATTCAAAGGGCTGTATGTCAAAATGCATATAGATATATACAAGTCGGACAATGTTAAACAACAGCAATGTAAGCATACTGGCAAGTGCAGCCCCCTCGGCTCCCAGAGATGGAATCAGCAGATAATTGGCAAGAATAGCAAAGCCAACCATTCCGATGGTAAAAAAGAGGTCGTAACGATATTTTTTGGATGTTGTCAGAATGGTTGCATTCAATCCGGCACTCATATCAAAAAGTTTTCCAATCCCCAGCAACAGAAAAATGTAACGTCCTGCCTGATATTCAGGAGGCATGAACTGAAAAACAGAATCCAGATTGATCCATAGCAGCAAAAACAAGGTCGCCCCAACCACAAGGTTGGCTGCAGTGGCCTTTTTGTAAACCTGTTCCATCCGGGTCATATCCCTCATTTTCCAGTAAGAGGCGATCAGCGGTCCGGAAACCTTCACCATGGACCGATATGGGATGAGCATTACCGAACTTATAAAGATCATGGTAGTATAAATCCCCACAGTTCCAAGATCGATCATGCCCCCAACCATCAGGGAGTCTATGCTGATCAGCAGGAAGGTGCTAAGATTGTTTAACAGAGAATACAAGCCATACACCAACATGATTTTTGCCAGACGCCTGAGCAGTGGAGTCCATGCAGGCCTTACCTGCAGCCATCCTTTCATTGCTGTGTAAGAAATCAAAATAACAGCAGGCAAACAATAGGCAAGCACATAGATCGTCACAAATTCAGGAAAAGAGATTATTCCCACCGCGAATAAACTAACCGAAACTGTCACAAGTAAGCGCAATATCACCTCATGGGTAACAGAGGGTATGATGTTATTATAGAGACAACGGAGATAAGATTCAAACAGATTAAAAAATAAGGTGGCAAGGCCAAGCGGGATCACATAAACGGCGTACTCTACCAGTAAAGGGCTGGAGTCCTGGTAAAGAAGGGCAAGTGGTTGCCGGAAAAGAATAAAAAGCAAAGTGGTGAGGGTAAATCCGGCGAGTGAAAATGCCATTATCCCGAACAAAAAACCGTGATGCTGATTTTTCGGATCATTGAAAAAAGGGAAAAAACGGAGGATTATATTCCTGGACCCCAGGGCTGATACCTGTGCGTAAATAAGAGAAATGGTGATTATCAGGTTGGCAAGCCCCACCTGTTCAGTGGTCAGAAAATTGGTAAACAAAAAAAGCTTATTCAGGTAACCGATCACGGCACCTGCATAAGCAATCAGGGAAATGCGAAAACTGTCACGCTCAACGATGCCCATGGCCAATGTTTATCAAAACAAATGTACACGAAATTTATTTGATGGATTTCTTTTGTCCGAATTGATGAGGGCCGGGCGGGGATAGTCTGAACCATACCCCCACGGAAAGGGATTAAGCGGGGATCAGGTCATCTGCATTGCGGTAAAAAATATTTTCCAGTTTTTCTGAAGGGAGCTTCAGGGAACAGATCAGGGACTCATGACCGAAACTGGTATTGTCTGTTCCGAAAAGAACTTTCCGGTGATGTTTTTCCAAAAACATTCTTGCCTTACGGGGATCGCGACGCATGGCATTGTATCCGCTTTTACCGGAAATATCACAGTAAAGGTTGTCATAACAGGACAGGAGACGGTCAATGATCCCAAACTGATCGATGCGCCCTTTTTCATGAAACAATATTCCAGGGCGAACCGAAGCAATGTTATTCCAGAAATGTGGTCCATGGGCGATAAACACCTGTCCGGGAAATTGCTTCAGGCGTTTTTCCAGTCCGGCAAAATCATACAAATAACCGGGAAAATACGTAAGATGATCTTCAATATGATTTTTCAGAATGGACGTATTTT
>JAWOBQ010000006.1:0-10963 GCA_046484255.1 Bacteroidales bacterium
ACCTTGTCATGCTCGTTTCATCCGAATGCCGGTGATCATTGAAAACAACATTTGTCTCAGACCCCTGGAACCTTAGTCGCTTTAGTCGCTTTAGTCTCTTTAGTCTCTTTAGTCTCTTTAGTCGCTTTAGTCGCTTTAGTCGCTTAAGTCTCTTTAGTCGCTTTAGTCTCTTTAGTCGCTTAAGTCCCTTCGTTCGCCCTATCGCATCATCGCATCATCGCATCATCGCATCATCGCATCATCGCATTAACGCATCATCGCATTAACGCATCATCGCATCATCGCATTAACGCATCATCGCATTAACGCATTAACGCCTCCTCGCATTTAATCATCTTCCTGTGTGTTAAACGCTTGAGCATGGAGATTTCATATAAAGATCCCGGAAAAACACATCAAAGACCCGGGCATTGACTTTCCCTCTGCTGAAACCTCTCCCCTTCCGGAGAGCCTTTTATTGATCAATTGTTTTAAATTCTCTTATCAGATTTTCCCGCTTAAAACCGCGATATTGATAAATATTCAACCCACGGTTTTGCCATGCATTGGTTTCCCACTGCTTAAAGTCAAATTCAGTATGCATAGTAAAGACATCCATATATTGCATACAATGCGGAAAATTTTCTCCATAATTATACAGCGCCGACAGGAAGTAATACCCCACATCAAAGCCCATAAAAGCTTGGTCGTGAGGCCATGTATGATAACGGCGGATAAAATTTCGCACAAAAGATTTCACCCTTACATCCTCATATTCAACCAGAAAATTCGTAAAAGAAGTATAGTGGAGATTATTAAGATACTGACTTTCAATGCTGCCATAATTTTCCCATCGATTTGAACCAAAAACCGTAATATCATAATCTTCCCGTAAACCGTTCAGGCGTGTAATATAGCGGTTAATTTTTGCTTCTCCTTTGTGCATGGAAAAAATCAAGTTATTCGTATCCTCTTTAAGATATTCCTTCACCTTATAATAACCTCCGCTGTCGTATTCAACGGTATTCCAGGGGTATTCATTTGTGGATATCCCCATTTTATCAGCCAATAACTGCTGAATTGTTGCAAGCATTTGCTCTTGTTCTCCGGATTCAGAATACACAAAGATCAGGTTGTCCTTTTTATGTTCACTGGCAATAAAACTGACAATTTTTTCGATCTGAAAATTCACCGGCGGAATAATTTTGATCAGGTGAGGATTTGTTTTCACCTGCCCCATTCCAAAAGCTGTAGGTGCCACTACTTCTGTAGAATTATCTTTCGCTGCATCCACCACCAGGGGTAACAGCTCTTCCCGGAACGGCCCAAAGATGAGGTCGAAGTTTTGAAATTCTTTTTTTTCAACCAATTGTTTCACAACCTCTTTCCGCCCTTTTGTATCGTAGATATACACCTGAGCCTTCATTCCGGCTTTTTCCATTGAATCCAGGGCCATAAGAAAGCCTTCATAGAAATGGATATATTGAAAAGCTTTGAATTTTTCTTCCGGCCACCCATTTTCCCGGTAATTTTCCACTTTAATTTCGTGGACATCATCAAGAAAAAGAGGCATAAACAAAGCCACATGATACGATCGCTTAACGGCCAGGCTGTCACAAGGGGCTAAATTAGTGTCTTTCTGTTTGATAAACATCAAAGAGTCCAGGATATCCTTTTCGGGTAATATCACGCTTCCTTCCGCTTCTTTTTCTTGTCCGGCAGGGATTTTCAGTTTCTGTCCTACTTTCAACCCTTCATCCAGCTCAGGGTTATTATCTTTTAACACACTGATGCCAACGGAATATTGTATTGATAAGCTATACAGTGTTTCTCCTGCTTGCACTTCATGGATAAAGTAATCCTTTTTTTCTTTTTCTTGTTTTTGTTCTTTCCCGTCCTGGATTTCATCAACGCTACTTTTAACCGGCAGTTTTATTTCACTCCCAACTTGCAGTTCTTTTTTATCCAGTTTCGGATTTAAGCGCAGGATTTCTTTAACCGAAAGTTCATGTTTCAGGGCGATGCGGTACAGGTTATCTCCTTTCTGGATAGAGTACACCTTCACGGAATCCGGTTGGGTTTTGGATTTATGTTGGACCTCCGGGAATGGGACGCGGACTTCCTGTCCTTTTTGCAGAACATCCACCATTCCGGGGTTTAACTCCTTAATTTTCCCGGGCGTGGTATTATATTTACGTGCCAGCGAATACAGTGTTTCCTTATCCTTGACTTTATGTATCGTAACATTCTTATTCCTTGCCGGATCATGGTTTTGCTTTTCACTCTCCTGTTCTTCCGCCTGATCCTCTTCGCCCGTTTTTTGCAATTCCCGCTGCAGTTCCCGGTCTTTTTCCACCAGGAAGACCGGGATTTTCAACATCTGTGCAGGCTTGAGCATTTCTTTGGCATCCGGATTATACTGATAGATCTGCTTTGGGCTTACATTATAAGCATCGGCAATACTATAGACCGTCTGCCCTGCTTTAACCTCATGGATATAATATTTTTTGCCTTCAATGATTTCTATTACTTTTGAACGTTTCACCGGTTCCTCTTGTGCTGAAGCTGAAATCGTAATCAGGCATATAAGAAAAACTGATAAAACTCCGGATATTTTACTCCCACTCAATGGTAGCTGGTGGCTTGGAACTGATATCATATACAACGCGGTTAATTCCTTTTACTTTATTAATAATTTCACTGGAAATCCCTGACAGGAAGTCATACGGCAGATGCATCCAATCGGCCGTCATCCCGTCGGTAGAAGTAACGGCCCGGAGAGCCACCACATTTTCATAAGTACGTTCATCTCCCATCACGCCGACAGCCTTTACGGGGAGCAGAACAGCTGCTGCCTGCCACACCTTATCATATAATTCGCTTTTTTTCAGGGCATCAACATAGAGGGCATCTACATCCTGCAATATAGCAACTTTCCCGGGGGTGATCTCTCCTAAGATACGTATGCCAAGGCCCGGCCCCGGAAAAGGGTGGCGCCCCATGATGCTCTCTTTAATGCCCATGGTGCGGCCAACTTTTCTCACTTCATCTTTAAACAAGGCTTTCAGTGGCTCAACCACGCTGAGCTTCATTTTTTCGGGCAAGCCTCCTACATTATGATGGGATTTTATGGTAGCTGAAGGGCCTTTTACCGAAACCGATTCGATGATATCCGGATATATAGTGCCCTGGGCAAGCCATTTGACACCTTGTATGGAATGGGCTTCTTCATCAAACACCTCAATAAACGTTTTGCCGATGGCTTTCCGCTTTAACTCCGGCTCGGAAATGCCCTTTAAGGCCTCATAAAAGCGTGCTTTAGCATCTACGCCCTTCACATTCAAGCCCATGTCTTTATAACTGCTCAATACATTTTCGAATTCATTTTTTCGCAGCAGCCCGTTATCTACAAAGATGCAATAAAGATTGGTGCCAATCGCCTGATGCAATAACATGGCAGCAACGGAAGAATCCACACCTCCGGACAATCCCAGAACGACTTTATCTTGCTTTAGCTGTTTCCGCAGAATATCTATAGTATCTTCAACAAATGATTTCGGAGTCCATGTTTGTTTTGCTCCACAAATATCCACAACAAAATTCTTGAGTAAGACTTTGCCCTCCATAGAATGATATACTTCCGGATGAAACTGGATCCCATAGGTTTGCTCCCCTTTGATCTCAAAACCTGCCACATGTACATCCGGTGTACTGGCAATCACCTGATAATGTTCTGGCAGGTTTTCGATGGTATCTCCATGCGACATCCAAACCTGGCTGTTTTTGGTAATACCTTTTAATAGGGGATGATCTGTCAGGAAACTGCTTAAATTAGCACGGCCATATTCACGGACCCGGGCGACGGCGACATCCCCCCCGTTATGCTGGGCAATGTATTGCGCCCCATAACATACAGCAAGCACCGGATAGGATTTCCTGATCACGCTTAAGTCTGCCTGGGGGGCCAGCTTGTCTTTTACCGAAAACGGGCTCCCGGATAGGATAACCCCTTTAACCGAAGCATCCAGCGGAGGCAGCTCATTAAAAGGATGAATCTCGCAATATACATTCAGCTCTCTAACCCTCCTGGCTATTAATTGAGTATACTGGGAACCGAAGTCTATAATTATTATGGTTTCTTCCATGATGCAAATATAAACAAACAGGGATTATTATGCGCACGCTATAAAAAATTATCCTTATCGCTATAACGACCCGGCGATCATTTAATCCCCGGCCGTTACAAAGGAAGCTCTATATACCTTTATATTTCCTTTTTTATCGGAAACAGTAAGTAACAAATTGTTTTCTCCTTGTTCCACCCGCTCATCCAACTCATAATAAAGACGGTTCTTTTTAGGGTCATATTGAAACAATACCCATTTCCCATTAATCTCTCCCCGGTAATACTTTATACCGGAAAGATCATCTTTAACCGTAAAACGAATACTTTCACCGTGATTGACTGTTTTTCCCGGATAAAAGTTATTGGGCGTAATTTCAGGTTTGATGGTATCGGCCACCACGTAATATTTTCCAAAATCGCGGATCTTTGCCGAGACCCATCCATTATTCCAACTTCCTCCTGCCGGTCTTCTCCTGCCTTTATGGTCTTTTCGCATAAGCATCAATTTACTTTTATCCCCGTTGCTTAGCAGACGGTCTACTTTTATAGAAATGGCAACATAATCATGTAAGGGCGTAAATTCGTTATGGACATGATGTACCTTTGAATAGGCATCCCCTGGCATTTCTTCTTTATTGTATCTGAAATCCAGTGTATCATACAATGCCCCTGCGGGTATTGTTAATCGTATTCCTTCCTTTTCGAAATAATTGTCCTTATCATAATGAAAAAGCTTACCGTTAAGCCTGGGTTGTGCAATAGTACTGTCAGACAGGGCAGCTCCTTCCAGCCTGAATTCAACGGAGGATACATTGCCGGCCAGATCGGCCACTTCAATTCGGATCGTTCGTTTTTGACCCGGTGCAAATTCTACCAAGCCATTGTCTTTCACGGCAATCATACTAAGCTGGTTTCCCGGGCGCAAATAGCTTTGATAATATTTATGCCCGTTTCGTTTATAGCTCCCATAATCGATCATAGCATTCATATAACGGGTTTCATAAAAGCTAAAGTGATCTGCTATAAACTCCCAGAATTTTACGCTATCCGCATACATAGAAACCCGGTAAGGGCCGTTTTTTTTCGTAGACCCATAAGACTGATCAATGGCCTGAACACCCAATGCGATTTTCCCGGATATGCGCACCCGCGAGGTATTCAGCTTAATATCAGTACCCCTGTCAAAAACATAAACCGACTGTTCATAAGGCTTTTGATTAATTGCAGAACCCGCTCCTACAGGATAAAACCGTAATCGTTGTATTAAAGGACAGCTATTATCTTTCATCTCAAAACCATGCTTTAACACATTTGTAGGATGTTGATTATGTGCATTCCTGATCTCAAAGTGTAAATGAGGGGCAGCAGAACTCCCGGAATTTCCCGAATATCCAATAATATCTCCTCTTTTTACAGGGATCTGATTCCTGGAGAGGTAAAAATTCACCGAAAATGATTCATTGGCATATTGTTTTTGACGCACAAAGCGTGTAATATCATCATTAAAACGATTAAGGTGGGCATAAACAGAAGTATGGCCGGTCGGATGAGTCAGGTATAAGGCACGACCAAAACCTGTAGGCCCTACCCTTAAACGTGATACCCAGCCGTCGGCTATCGCATAGACAGGATAGCCAATAGATCTGTTGGTACGTATATCAATCCCGGAATGAAAATGATTCGAACGTAATTCCCCGAAAGTTCCGGATAAATTCATCCCAAGATCTAAAGGCGGCCGAAACCCATTGTCCTGCCCTATAAATACCACAGGAAATAAAAGTATGATCCATAAAACGATACACTTCTCTTTGTACATCTCAACAACTATAAATTGTTTGGCCATAAGGTCCGATTTCTGCGTGATGCTCGTTCTTTATCTCAATCATTTTCATATGTAAACTCCCGGTGATAAAAACTTCACAAGCCCACGATAAATAAGGGCCTGGCTCCCGATAAATACGGAGCAAGCTCCCGATAAATACGGGGTAAACCTTGAACCCGCACATTATAAAGCAGGCACTTACTTTATGAACAAACACCCGACTTAATCGACAGACACTATGCAAGGTTACCATTATTAAAATTTCTATAAGCTCCCGTCCATCAAGGCTTGCCTGAGGGCCGGCCTTATCTGCAGGGACGACCCTGCCGGCCAATTTACAGAAGCCAAAACAAATACAATATTAGGCAAATTATTTCAAATGCAGCCCGATATTGAGGAAAAATTTTTAACCATGGTTTTCCATTTTATTGGCAATTAATAAGATAGAAGTATATTTTTAGCCTATCTGAAAATCTATTAAGGTTTTTCTTTCCGTATGCACTGCTAAAAACCTTTATCTTTGCAATTGAAAAAAAAAAGAACAAGCATGCCAAAGACACATCATATAACACCTGACCCCTTGACATTCGAGCTCATTGCCTCAATATTAAATAAAGGCCATCTATTGTCCTTGTCGCAGGGATCTTCCAAACGAATAACGAAATGCCGGATATACTTAAACAATAAGATGGATAAGAGTGATGAGCCGGTATACGGTGTAAACACCGGGTTTGGCTCACTTTGTAATGTACGTATTTGCGGGGAGGATCTGGAGCTTCTACAGGCGAACCTTGTCCGGTCTCATGCTTGCGGGTCAGGAGAAGAGGTACCTTCAATAATAGTAAAGTTAATGTTGCTTTTAAAGGTACATGCCCTGGCTTATGGTCATTCCGCGGTACAATTAAGCACGGTAGAGCGTCTGATGAGCTTATACAACCATGATATTTTGCCTGTGGTTTATCAGCAGGGGTCTTTGGGCGCCAGCGGCGATCTTGCCCCGCTGGCACATTTAAGTCTTCCGCTTATAGGGGAAGGAGAAGTAAGATACAAGGGTAAAAAAAGGTCCACGGCAACGGTTTATAAGGAACTGGGCTGGGCTCCTGTTCGCCTGAAGTCAAAGGAAGGGCTGGCACTACTGAATGGCACACAATTTATGAACGCCTACGGGGTTTTCCTGTGTTTACGTATGTTCAAGCTTTCCAGACTTTCCGATATAATTGCTGCCATATCCCTGGATGCTTTTGACGGCCGCTTAACGCCTTTTCATTCATTGGTACATAACGTAAGGCCGCACGCGGGGCAGGTAAAAACCGCCGCACGCATCCGCAAGCTTCTTGAGGGCAGTGAACTGATCAGAAAAAACAAACAACATGTGCAGGACCCTTACTCTTTTCGTACGATACCCCAGGTACATGGAGCCTCCAGGGATACCATTCATTATGTATCCAATGTAATAGAAACCGAGATCAATTCAGTAACAGATAATCCCACAATATTTCCTGATGAAGATCTGATTATTTCGGCCGGCAATTTCCACGGACAGCCACTGGCCTTAGCATTGGACTACCTGGCCATTGCTATGGCCGAGCTGGGAAATATTGCTGAACGGCGCACCTACCAGCTTTTATCCGGGAAGCGCGGGCTTCCTGACTTTCTGATAGCTAACCCCGGCCTGAACAGCGGATTTATGATCCCCCAATATACAGCCGCTTCCATTGTAAGCCAAAACAAACAACTTTGCTCGCCGGCTTCCATAGACTCTGTCGACTCCTCTCAGGGCCAGGAAGACCACGTGAGCATGGGAGCCAATGCTGCCACTAAGGCCTGCAGAGTTCTGGAAAATCTGGAAAAGATCATTGGCATTGAACTTTTCAATGCTGCACAGGCTCTGGAATTTAGAAGACCCTCCCGGTCGTCGGATGTGCTTGAAAAATTCGTTGCTGAATACCGAAAATATGTGCCTTTTGTTGATAATGACCAGGTTATGTACGATCACATAAAAAATTCTGTATTATTCCTCAGAAGCATACAGCTTAGCCTTCCGGATGAAAAACAGTTCAAATCCCAGCTTCATCCCTCTTTGCTCAGCTAAACAAAAGAAAACAATTACAACCCCTGATAACCCCGGAAAAAAGGCAAAAGATTTTACTCCCCTGCTGTCCCCACCGGAACGATATACAAAGGTTCCTGATCATCGGGCAGGTCAAGAATCTCCTGTACTTGTTCTTCACTAAAGGCCCCCACAACCACCGTACTCAAATCCAGGCTTTCACATTGCAGATAAAGATTTTGAGCTATATGACCGGCTTCCATATGAACATAACGCCTGCCGTGGTCTGAATACCGATCGGTAGTGCGCTCATATACCGCAGCAAGCACAATGCTCAAGGGAGCCTGCTTTACACAGGTTTGCCCTAACGCTGCCTCCGACAACGCCGCTCTCAGATCCCCGCTTTTATGTTGCCTGAGCTCGTGTTCCCCGGGCTTATAATGATATATTCCTGCCTGCAAAGCATCCACATCAGAGCCTACAGCTACATATACTTCCATGGGCAGTGTTAAACCCGCCGAAGGGGCCGCTCTTTTACCGCTTTCCTTATCTGTAATACCCTGTGCAGACCATAACAACTGTGATAAGGCTGAAGCTGAAACAGGATCCTCCGTGAAAATACGCACAGAACGCCTTTGGGCAATCGCTTTTTCTACAGATATTCCACCGGACGTTACCGGTGTTGGTAATTCTATGGTTCCGTTCTCTTTCATAGCTACTGCTTTTTTATTGTTATCAGCAGAACTCCTCCATAGATAAGCACTTGAAATAACTATCGCCAACAAAAACAAAACGATCAACAGGTACTTAATCCATCCATTTGCCATATTAGGTATATTTTTAAGGTTTTATAACAATAAAGCGTGAAGCCACTGAAACAAGCTGGCTTTACAAAATACAAATATAAAGAAAAAAACAAGCTTTCGCAAGCTATTTACGCTTGAGTCTGGTCTGAAAAGCTCATATTTGATTTTCAACGGCTTTTTACCCCGAACCCTAAAAGGTGAAGCCGCTGAAATTCAGCCTCCTTTAAGGATTGGGCAAAGCTGAATTTCAGCGGGTGTAAAAAATTTTGAGTTTTTAGAGCAGACTCATGCTTATAATCATAAACACTCAATTATGATTTGTATTTCTGCGATTTTTCGTAATTTTACAGTCCAGACTCAGGTCTTTCTCAGCAAGAGTTTTTTTTGTTATTTACAAGCACTTACAGTTCTTTGTAAAGCCAGGCAGCTAATGCAGTCTTACCGGAACTATACATTTATATAGACAAAACCATTTATAAACAAGAAAAAGAATAGAAATATGAAGATCGGTATAGAAGCTCAGCATTTGTTTCGTGAGCAGAAATATGGCAGGGAGATGGCGACACTTGAAACCCTTCGGGGCATACAGACCATAGACAATCAAAACGAATATGTTATATTTGTAAAACCGGATATGGACAATGCCTGCCTTCAGCAGTCATTAAACATTAAAATCGTAGAGCTAAAGAGTTTTTTTCATCCTTTATGGGAACAGTTTTCGCTTATGAAAGCTGCCAAATCGGAAGGTTGTGATATTTTGCACTGCACATCCGGAACTGCCCCGGTTTATACAGATATCCCCCTGCTGTTAACACTACGAGCCACAGATATTGTCAAATCAGCCAACGATGAGCAGGTGGAAAAAGCAGCCGCCTATAAAAAATGGAACCTGCCCAAAGCCGTGGGAAAAGCTCATACAATCCTCACTTTCTCAGAGTATGAAAAACAAAAGATCATGCAGCACTATCCAAAAGCAGAAGGCAAAATACAATTGCTAACGCACGGTCTGCGGGAAGACTTCAAAACCATAAGCAATAAAAAAGAACTTCAGAAAGTGCGAGACAAGTACAAGCTTCCCGAGCGCTTTTTATTGCTTCCCGGCAATAAAGCCCTTCAGGAAAATACGGAAAACGTATTGAAAGCCTATGCAATTTTTTGTAGTAAAAACAAGCCTGTTCCACTAGTCATGGTCGATTTTTCAAAAACCAGACTTAAGAAGATCTTAGCCAGGATCGGAGAAGAACAACTTATGGAACATATTACCACCACCGGCTATATCATTAATACGGATCTGCCGTATATCTATAATTTAAGTGAACTCTTTTTATTTCCGGTAAAATCAGCAAGTTTTGGTTATCAGATCTTAGAAGCTATGGCATGCGGAACTCCGGTGCTAACCTCCGCTTCTGCTCATCTGGAAGAAATATCAGATAATGCTGCATATACGGCAAACCCGGAATCAGAGGAGGAGATCAGCCTTGGAATATTCAGGATTTTAAACAACAAAAGCTTAAAAAATAAAAATATAAACAAAGGGGTTAAAATAACCAAAGACCTTTCCTGGATAACTACAGCCCGGCAAACACTGCAATTGTATGCTTCTGTTAAACACTAAAGGACGAATCCGCTGATAATCAAATCTCTTTAGGGTAAGGCAAAGCTGAGTTGCAGCAGATGGAATACATTTTGTGTTTTTTGAACGGACCCGGTTCTGATTGATCGAATTGACCGAATCAAGACCCGGGGCCCAATGGGTAAATGGGTTGCATTTCTTTTTAGAGCGGGCTTAAATATATAAAATCATGGATTGGTCTTAAGGGTTGGGAGGACTTCATGTCTACTTGTATAATTACTAATCTTTATTGATAATTATGTCAGACTTATTCGGGGGCCAATTCAACACTAATATAAAATTTCTAAAAAACTAATTTACATAGGGCTTTTCTAATTTCTCACACTTACAGTTATATCTTTTTATTGAGTTATTGCCATGTAAAAACATTAAACATTTTGGAGACACATCTTGCAGGATAAATCCTTTAGGTGTTAATTCAAAGAGGTATTTGCAATAAATAGCATTATTGGAATCATCAGTACTTTGGTATTGGTAAATATTTGCAACCAGCTTGTTGTTATCATACTCGAGCAAATCTATTCCACCATTACCACCAATATTGAAT
>JAWOBQ010000060.1:0-6377 GCA_046484255.1 Bacteroidales bacterium
CCCGCAGGCAGGCCTGAAAGCTTCGTAAACAGGAACCCGAAAAGTATTCCCAAATGGCTGGCAAATCAATTTTTGAGGCCGGTTTAAAAATACAAATTGTTAAGCCTGCTAGCTTTGCCCCATCCTTGTCGCTTCGTTCGCTTACGTCGCTTATGTCACTTCGTTCGCTCAGTTTGTCCTCTCGCATCCGGGGCAAAAAGCCGCTGGAAATCAAATGATTCCTTTTTAGAACGAATTCAATACGCTGTTCTTTTAATAGAATTTTAACACAGAAACAGCTTGTGTTAAAGGGTGCTTAATCGCCGTAAGGAAATTTTAGCAGGCCGGGGTTCACGATAAGTTGGCCACTTGAATTGATTTGCTGTTCTTTGATTATCTTTGCCTGCGATTAGCAACTTGTGATATTATGGCACAGCGACCGGGAATACCTAAGGGAACCAGGGATTTTAGCCCTGAAGAAATGCAGAAACGCAATTATATTTTTAGTGCACTGAAGGAGATCTTTGAGCTATATGGCTTTGAACCTCTGGAAACTCCGGCCATGGAAAACTTGTCTACGCTTACGGGCAAGTATGGAGAAGAGGGTGACCGGCTGCTTTTTAAGATATTGAACTCCGGTGATTTCTTAGGAAAAGTGCAGGAGCCTGAAAAGGAAACTTCTTCTTCGATGGTTCGTAAAATAGCAGAAAAAGGACTTCGCTATGATCTTACGGTTCCTTTTGCCCGTTATGTGGTGCAAAAGCAACATGAGTTGAATTTCCCCTTTAAACGATATCAAATACAGCCTGTTTGGCGTGCCGATCGCCCTCAGAAAGGAAGGTATCGTGAATTTTACCAGTGTGATGCTGATGTTATCGGAATGGATAGCCCCTTTAGTGAAGCCGAACTTATAAAAATGATCGATGAAGTTTTTCAAAAACTGGGGATGGATGTGCGGATCAAAATAAACAGCCGGAAGATCCTCTATGGTATTGCAGAAGCTATCGGGGCTGCAGAACACTTTAATACTATAACTGTGGCGATGGATAAACTGGATAAAACAGGCATTGAGCAGGTGGCCGGTGAAATGAAAGCGAATTATGTTCCGGAAGAGATCATAGACAAACTTAAACCGGTATTGATGTTCCGGGGAAGTTTTCAGGAGAAAATACGATTTTTGAAGGATCTTGTTGTCCGTTCTCAAACGGGGATGCAGGGTGTTGAAGAGCTTGAACGGATAATTGAGAAAACGGAGCTCTTAGCCGTTCAGCCGGAAGTTGAGCTGGATTTAACGCTGGCGCGTGGATTGGATTATTACACAGGGGCCATTATTGAGGTAGTCGCCTCCGATGCCAGGATGGGCAGCATTTGCGGAGGAGGGCGCTATGACGATCTGACAGGCGTGTTCGGACTTAAGGGAGTCTCCGGCGTGGGGATCTCATTCGGAGCAGAGCGGATCTATGATGTGATGGAAGAACTGGATCTTTTTCCCCGAAATATAGGACAATCTGTGAAGGTGATGCTGGTGAACTTTGGTGAGGAAGAAGAAAAAGAATGTGTTAAAATCCTCCGGAAACTACGTGAACAAAGAATCCCTTCGGAGATGTTCCCGAAACCGGCAAAAATGAAAAAACAGATGAACTTTGCGAATGCCAAAAATATCCCCTGGGTGATATTGATGGGCAAAGAAGAAATCGAACAACAAAAGGTGAGCCTGAAAAATATGCATACAGGAGAGCAAAAACGGCTTTCTGTCGAGGCCGCGATCCGGGAAATAATCGCCTGAATTAATTGCTTTTAATCAATTATGTAGCGATGATGAGCTATTGGACCCTAAAAAAAAGATTATATACATTTTTCCAATGGAATTAAATGATTATTTACGACAATTAGCCAATGAGTTAGAATCGGTATCAGGGCAGGGGATATTTATTCTGGATATTTATGGGCGGAAACTGGGATGTTCGCAGCAACTGGTTCAGGATATTGAAAGCGTTGACCAGCAGTCGGCTTATGAAATGATGAATATGCTTTTGCGTAGGTTAGAAAAAGGCAAGCGGCATGAGGTGCGTGAAAAATTATACACAACTATAAAAAGTGGACGGGATACTTCTGTATCGATGAATATTGATGAAGGTCCTGTTCAGGGAAATTTCACTATTTTTTTCTACAGCAACAGATCAATTCAGCCGGGGAAGGATTTGTGTATTGGCAAAGTCATTAAAAAGGAGCAATCTCAGTCCGGCGACCCTGCTGGTTATTTCCATAAACAGATATACCGTATGCTGTTCCTGCTTCCCGATCCCATGATCATTATTTCCCCGCAGGGCCGGATTCATGAATTAAATCCTGCCGCCGCTGAATTTTTAGGGGTATCGCCATCAGACGGCCGGCAACAATATGTTCAAAATTTTATCCAGGGAAATAAACAAGCAGAATTCGACAAGGTGGTGAGTTCAACCATTCAAAAGGGCGCTTCACAGAACAAAAATATCGTGTTTAACCCGCCTAAGGGAAGTATCCGTTATGTTGAACTATCCTCTGCCGTTATGCTTGAGAATGAAACATTGCAGTATATTGGGTTGTTTATTCGTGATGTAAGTGAAAATGTCGTTTATCAGAAGCAGCTGGAGAAGGAAAAGCGCAGAGCACAGGAAGCAGATCGTCTCAAAACAGCATTTTTATCCAATATGTCTCATGAGATCCGGACGCCGATGAATGCCGTTATCGGGTTTGCCGAGCTTCTCAATGATATTGATACTTCAAAAGAAGAACAACGAGAATATTCAGATCTTATCATCAGGAATTCTACTCAACTGCTTGGATTGATCGATGATATTATTGATGTGGCTAAAATTGAGGCCGGACAGGTGCAGATAAAAAAAGAACTTTTTCCGCTCTCAGAGATTGTCAGTCGTACATCTAATATAGCCAGGGAATTTATAGAAAGTGAGGGGAAAGACATTGGCATCAAAATACTGACCCCGGAAGACACTTCTGCGGATCAGGTTTTTACAGACCCTTACCGGGTAATACAGGTGATGAAGCATCTGTTGTCCAATGCAGTGAAATTTACAACCAAAGGAACGATATCGGCAGGATATAGCGTCAGCACATTTAATAACAAACCGGCGATTCGCTTTTTTGTTCGTGATACAGGCATTGGGATTCCGGAAGAAAAGCAAGCGTTAATATTTGAGCGTTTCCGCCAGGTTGAGGAGACTCATATCCGTGATTACAAAGGTGCCGGCCTGGGGCTGACAATATGTAAAAAGCTGATAGAATTATTGGATGGTGAGATTGGCTTTTCTTCGCAGACCGGAGAAGGGAGTGTCTTTTTCTTTTACCTGCCCATGGATGCGTTGCCGGAAAAAACCATCAAACAGAAAAAACCGGAAAAAGTGGCAGCCTATAACTGGCCGGGAAAGCGAATCCTTATAGCTGAAGATATTGAAGCAAATTATCTATACTTAGAGGCATTATTAAAGCCAACAGGGGTGCATATAGTATGGACAGGCGATGGGGATACTACGGTGGAAAAATGCCTGGAAGATGGCCGTATTGATCTTGTGCTGATGGATGTTCAAATGCCCGGAATGAACGGATATGAGGCTACAGCAGTTATTAAAAAATACCGGAAAGCGCTCCCGGTCATTGCGCTGACAGCTTTTGCCTCATATAATGAGCAAGAAAAAAGTATACGCGCCGGCTGTGACTTTTATCTGACAAAGCCCTTGAAAGCAGAGATCCTTTTGCCTGTCATAGAAAAGTTTATAATGTAAGCCATGCGCTGAAATGATGGCTTGATCTTTTCCGGATTGTCCATGCTAACAACAAGATAGCCGAAAAAGACAGAGTGCCGGAGCTGTACGCCAGACCTGAAAATTCACCTTCCGGAGGAAGATATAGTTGAACTGCACCGCCTGGGAAAGATCTGCGTTTTAAACCGGAGGCAGGGTCCTTTATGTTTTAGACCGGAGACCGAGATTATTATTGAAAAAAAAATTTTTTCAAGGAGATTTTTATATATTTGCATAAACAAAAAAACAATATTATGAAGCGAACAATCGGATTATTAGTATCATTAGCCTTTATTTTTTCTGCTTGCAGTATTTTCCAGGGAGGGGGCAGCAAAGACTTCCAGGGGAAGATCACCTACAAGATCACTTACCCGGGAGTGGATATGGAACCGGCTCAAAAAGCACAGCTGCCATCCAAAGCCACTGTATATGTCATGGATAATTACAGCAAGATGGAGATGCATCAGGGAATGGCCAAGATCACCCAACTGATAGATGGCTCAGCGAGAACAAAAACAATTATGATCTCAGCACAGGGAATGAATAAATATTATACGCAGACAGAAGAGCAGATTGAAGCCCAGAATGCTGATATAGATATTGTGAGTACGGAGAAAAAAGATGAAACAAAAGAGATCGCCGGGTATACAGCGAAAAAAATTGTTGTTGAGTATAAAAATGAATATGACGAGACAGAAACCCTGACCATGTACTATACCCCGGAAATCGGAAATAAAGCCATTAATTTTGATAACCCCTATATGAAAAATATTGATGGCATGGTGCTGGAATATGAAATTGTGCAGGGTGAAACCTCAATGCTTTATACTGCGGAAGAAATAGAACCTAAAAAGCTGAAAGAATCTGACTTTTTGGTGCCCTCCGATTATGAAAAGTTAACCGAAGAAGAAATGCAACAGATGGGAATGTAATGATATGGCCTTTTTGTGAACCGGAATGCCAGGTTTAACACGCATGGCGAAAAAGGAATTTATGAGCCCGGCCTAAAATTTTGCATGGAATAAGCGTATGAATGTTTTGTTCATGCGCTTTTTTTGACCCTTTACATGAGCAAGGGCTTTTTTTCGCAGCCTGGAAGATCAAAGCGTAAATCGGAATCATTTTTGATATAGCCATTAAGTTATGAATTTGGTCTGAAAACTCAAAAATTATTATATCCGCTGAAAATCAGCTTTGCCCCATTCTTAAAGGGTGGCTGATTTTCAGCGGCTTCACCCTTTAGGGTTTGGGGAAAAAGGCGCTGAAAATCAAATATGACCTTTTTAGACTGGACTCAGTCATATTTTTGTAATTTTGCTGAATATAAATCGGTGATCCGGGGAATTGGTTTTCCGGTAGTAGCATTAGCCACCCGGGGGAGGAAGTTCGGGTGCTTAATCAAAGATGGTGGAGGGGTAGTATGTGCCGGCTTGAAGGAAGGCAAATCTTACAAGGAAGGAATAATACCGGGATCTCAAGGGTTGAACATATTGTCTTGCAGCAATGTGATTGATGAAATCAAACGAATAAACTCAGAATATGAAGATAGCCAGGGGAAGAAAAGCGAAAAAACAGGGAAATACGTTTAAATCGCAAGAGCAAAAGCACAGCACAACTTCTTCCGCAGGGGGCAAGCATGATAAAAGCAACCGCAAGTTCAGGCTGCGTTTCAGAGTGGATGAGCGCACAAGACGAGTGGCCGGACTGGCATTGTTGGTGATCACGTTTCTGCTTTTGCTGTCTTTTATTTCTCATCTTTTTAGCTGGAAGGGGGATTATAGCTATCTGGATATTTCGGCTGCTGAATTTTTTGGAGACAACAGCATCAAGCCCCATAATCTTATTGGCAAAACCGGTGCTTTTGTTTCTCATTATTTTGTTACGCGTTGGTTTGGAGTTTCTTCGTTTCTTTTTATCCTTTTGTTTATCACTACGGGGCTACGCTGGTTTTCCGGGTTTCGCTTGCTGCCGGAGGGGAAATTATACCGGCACGTCCTTTTCCTGATCCTTTTTATTTCAGTTGCCAGCGGCTTTATTTTCCGGGGAGAAGAGTTGCTTCTGCTTGGAGGTGGGCTGGGATATCATAGCCGGGCATGGTTGGAAAGCATGTTTGGAAAGGTGGGCAGCGGATTTGTCCTTTTCTTTGTCCTTGCGGTATACTTGCTGGTTAGCTTTAATTTTTTGATCCGGTTTTTGAAAAAGAGAGAAGAAGAAAAAGCGTCTTCTCTTGGGGAAGGGGTAGCGGAATCTGAAGAAAATACCATAAAAAGCACTGAAGAGGGTCCGGTTTCTGAAAACGGACAAGAGGAAAGCGGGGGATCAGAAACGACCGGTCAAATTGTTGGCGCTCCGGAAACCGGTGAAAAGAGGGAACATGAGCTTTCGGTGGATCAGGAAATCAAAGATACACAGGATGCTCAGGAAAAGTTTTCTGCTGAGAATTTCCGTGAAGGCAGAGGGAAAGAGGAGCCCGGCGACTTAGAATTAACCATTGAAAAGCCTAAAGAAGAGAATCAAGCCGAAGCTCAAGCCAGCGGGAAAGGCCGGGAGCATTATAAGATAGATACCCCCTATGATCCAACCCTGGAGCTCCGGGAT
>JAWOBQ010000255.1:0-9247 GCA_046484255.1 Bacteroidales bacterium
GCAAGCAGGCATTAGTTTCGCCCCTGTGGCTGTTGACGCGGATTTGTGGAACAATGATATTTTATGCCCGTTTGGATCTATTTGTTGTCATGCCAATCACGATCAAAGCATTATTGAGTCCGGTCTAAAAGGGTCACATTTGATTTTCAGCGGCTTTTTGCCCCAAACCCTAAAGGGTGAAGCCGCTAAAAATCAGCCACCCTTTAGGGATGGGGTAAAGCTGATTTTTAGCGGCTGTGATACATTTAGTGTTTTTAGACCGGACTCAACATATTCAATCTACAGTGTTAGGGAATGTAGTTACGAACTCAGGTAAAAAACATTTTACTATATTTGTAGCATACAAAAAAAACCGGAGAATATGTTTAAAAAAGATGTTTATATACAGCGCAGAAATGCTTTACGAAGCAAGATGAGCAGTGGGTTAGTGCTCATCCCGGGACATTCCGACTCTCCTATGAATGCTCCGGCAAACACATTCCATTTTCGCCAGGACAGCAGCTTCCTGTATTATTTTGGGCTTGATTTTCCGAATATTATAGGGATTATGGATATCGACAACGACAAAGATTACCTTTTCGCTGATGACATCGAATTGGATGATCTGATATGGATGGGGCCGCAGAAAAGCATTAAAGAGTACGGGGAAGACACAGGGATAGCACATACTTCAGCGTTCAACAAAGCTGCCGCCTTTTTGTCTGAGGCCCTCCGTAACGACCGCCGCATTCATTTTTTGCCGCAGTACCAGGCAGAGAATATAATATTACTGGAGCAATTATTAGGGATACACCCCGGCCGGGCAGCAGAATACATATCCCTGGAACTTATAAAAGCTGTTGTAAGTCAGCGTTCCGTTAAGGACATTCACGAAATTGAAGAACTTGACCAGGCAGCCAATGTGGGGCACAAAATGCATACTACAGCCATGCGTATGGCTAAACCCGGCATGTATGAGCGGGAAATATCCGGGAAGCTGGAAGGAATAGCCCTTGCCCATGGTGGGATGATCTCTTTTCCGGTGATCCTAACCGTGAATGGACAAACCCTCCATAACCATTACCATGGGAACCTGATGAAAGAAGGAGACCTGATGCTCACCGATGCCGGGGCTGAAACAGCTATGCATTATGCTTCGGATTTTTCACGCACCATCCCTGTAGGAGGGAAGTTCACGCCTGAACAAAAAGATATTTATGACATCGTCCTTCATGCTAACAACCGTGCATTCAAAAACATAAAACCCGGAATTCCCTATAAAGAAATACACCTTCTCGCTGCAGAAGCCATTGCACAAGGGCTTAAAGATCTGGGCATCATGAAAGGGGATACAAAACAGGCCGTGGAACAAGGAGCTCACGCCCTGTTTATGCCTCACGGGCTTGGGCATATGCTCGGACTGGATGTCCACGATATGGAAGCACTGGGAGAAGACTTCGTGGGCTATGACGAACAGGTAACGCGTTCCGGAATATTCGGCCTGGCCGGATTACGCCTCGGCCGAAAACTGCAGCCCAATTTTACCATTACCAATGAACCGGGCATCTATTTTATTCCCGAATTAATTGATCGCTGGAAATCAGAGAAAAAATTTACCCCCTTTATCAATTACGAAAAGCTCGAAGCTTATAAAAATTTTGGAGGCATAAGACTGGAAGATGATATTCTGGTTACCGAAGACGGCTGCAGACTGCTGGGGTATGAACGCCTCCCTGTCACGATTGAAGACGTTGAAGCCGAAATGCAAAAAGACCCGGAATTGTAAGCCCGAAAGATTCAATAAAACCCAAACACCATCGTTAAGAAAGAAAAACATTATGGGATATAATGACGGAAGCAACGGCATAAGGGCATATGGCTGTTTGAAAATTCCAAAAGCTTACGAACCAATCAATTTAAAAGAAATGCATGCCGTGAGTAAACTTGACGTGCATGACTGGCTCTCGGATATAACCCTTCCAACAAACAAAAAGGCTTTTAATATAGTAGAAGTCAGGTTTAAAAACGCCCGGAAAGGCTTTTTCGCTAAACCAGAGGAAATGATCCTTGAGACCGGCGACCTGGTAGCTGTAGAAGCCAATCCCGGACATGACATTGGCCTTGTTAATCTTACCGGCGATCTGGTAAAAATACAAATGAAAAAGGCCCGGATCCGGGAGGATTCAGAACAAATCAAGCAAATATATCGCCGCGCACGGGCTACAGATATTGAAAAATGGGAAGCCGCCATCGAGCAGGAAGAAAAAACCCTGTTAAAAGCCAGAAGCATTGTAAACCGTTTAACCCTGGAGATGAAGATCAACGATGTAGAATACCAGGGGGACGGAACAAAAGCCATCTTTTACTATACTGCTGAAGGAAGGGTAGACTTCCGCCAGCTTATTAAAGACCTGGCACGCGAGTTTAATATCCGGATCGAAATGAAACAAATCGGAGCCCGCCAGGAATCAGCCAAACTCGGAGGGCTCAGCTCCTGCGGAAGAGAACTCTGCTGCGCTACATGGCTTCAGGATTTCAAGTCGGTCTCTACAAACGTAGCACGCGAACAACAACTTTCACTAAACCCCCAAAAACTGGCCGGGCAATGTGGAAAACTTAAATGCTGCCTGAACTATGAATATGATGTGTATGTCGATGCCCTGAAAAAATTCCCTGAATCAGCAACCTCACTGCAAACCAAAAAAGGAAAAGCCTTTGCCCAGAAAAAGGATATTTTTAAAGAAACGATATGGTTCGCTTATGATGATAACGAAGCTAACTTAATCCCTCTTGATCTGAAGAATGTCAAAATAATAAAGGAACTGAACGACAAAGGAGAAACCCCGGAATCGCTGGAGGAATTTTTATCCTCCACCGGATCGGAAAGCAAGGAAGGTTTTCATAAAGTAGACGAACAGGATGACATTAAACGTTTTGACAAGGAACCGAACAAAGATAAGAAAAAACGAAAAAAAAGAGAGCACTCAGGTTCCCACTATAAAACCCCTAAACCTAAAAATCTAAAAAATAAAGCTGGAAGGCCTCATTCACAAGGCCCCGCTGATAAAAACAAGAATGACAAGCAATGAAGCATCATTTTTTTACCGCCATAGTATGTATCTCGATAATCGGGGCAGGGCTTTCCGGATGCGAGCAAGACTATTTCCTGGCGAAAAGTGACCCCGTTTCCGGACAAGCCTGGCCGAAAGAACACACAAAAGGATTTAACTTTTCTGTTCAGGACACCAGTATCCCGTATCATTTCATCCTAAGCTTACGCACCACAACCGATTATGAATTTCAAAACCTATATTTGTTTATGAATACGATCTATCCCGACCAAAGCATTAGCCGGGATACGCTGGAAATTCTACTGGCGGGGCCCGACGGGAAATGGCTGGGAAAAGGCAAAGGATTTTACCGCGATAACCTGTTCCTGTTTAAAAAAAATGTACATTTGCCTATGCCGGGTAACTACCGCGTAGAATTTGTTCAGGCCATGCGTAAAGATACGTTAAAAGGTATTGATGAAATAGGCCTGCGCATACAAAAAAACCTCCCGCAACAATAATTCATTCGTATGGCCAAAAAAGCACAAAATAAACCCAATAACACCGATACAAACAGGGTTAAAAAATATATCCGTACCCTATGGAAGATATATGCTTCACTGTTGCTTTTCGTAATTTTATTGTTTTTTGCT
Organism: Bacteroidales bacterium; assembly: GCA_046484255.1. Classification (GTDB taxonomy): domain Bacteria; phylum Bacteroidota; class Bacteroidia; order Bacteroidales; family PWNQ01; genus PWNQ01. The sequence continues at coordinate 3,683 of JAWOBQ010000255.1, forward strand.
ATCTCACAGGGTTGGTTTGGCTTCATGCCTTCCTTTGAAGAGCTGGAAAATCCTAAAAGTAATCTGGCTTCGGAAGTCTATAGTGCGGATGGGGTTTTACTGGGCAAATATTTTATAGAAAACCGCTCCAATGTTCATTATCAGGAACTCCCACAAAACCTGATCGATGCGCTTATTGCTACCGAAGATATCCGTTTCTATAAACATTCCGGAATTGACCTGAAAGGCACCCTGGCCGGTGCAATTTCCACCCTACTGGGCAACCAACGGGGAGCCAGTACGATCACCCAGCAACTGGCCAAAAACCTGTTCCCAAGAAACCAACAACTTTCGACCCCGGAACTGATCTTAACCAAACTTAAAGAATGGATCGTTGCTGTACGGCTGGAATATAATTACAGTAAAGAAGAGATCCTTTCTATGTACCTGAATACTGTTCCTTTTGGCGGAAATGCTTTTGGGATTAAATCGGCTGCAAAAACATTCTTTAATACGACCCCCATAAAACTCACCCAGGAAGAGTCGGCGATGCTTGTAGGAATGCTACGTGCACCCACCTATTACAGCCCGGTAAGGAACCCCGAAAGGGCCCGGAAAAGAAGGGAAGTAGTCTTAAACCAGATGGAAAAATACGACTTCCTCACCGAACAGGCATATGATTCCCTGCGACAAACCTCCCTTAATGTTTCCATGTATAAAATGTCAGACCATAACCTCGGGTTGGCTCCTTATTTCAGGGAACACCTCAGGGAAAAACTGCATGAGTGGTGCAAAAACCACACCAAGCCCAATGGCGAACCCTATAACCTTTATAAAGACGGATTAAAGATATATACTACTATTGATTCTGAAATACAGCAACATGGTGAAAAAGCCATGCGTAAACACCTGGGCGAAAAGTTGCAACCGAAGTTTTTTGAGCTGAAAGAAAATCGAAAAACTGCTCCTTTCGAGGGGGTTAGCCAGGAAGATATGGAACGCATTATGGAACGTGCCATGAAACGAACAGACAGATATTACCAACTGAAACAACAAGAGCTTTCTGAAGACAGTATCCGCAAGATCTTTAACACACCCTCAAAAATGCGTGTCTTTAGCTATAACGGAGAAATCGATACCGTTATGACCCCTATGGATTCTATCCGCTATTATAAACACTTTTTACGCTCAGGATTAATGGCTATGCACCCGAAAACAGGCCATGTTAAAGCCTATGTGGGGGGTGTCAACCACAAGCATTTTAAATACGATCATGTAACATCCGTACGACGTCAGGTAGGATCTACGTTTAAACCCTTTGTTTACGCCCTGGCCATGCAAGAGCTTAACTACCATCCTTGTATGAAAGTTCCCAATGTGCCTGTAACCTTTGAACTTCCGGACGGGCAAAAATGGACACCAAAAAATGCCGATGATAAACGGGAAGGAGAAATGGTCACCCTCAAATGGGCCCTGGCCAACTCCATAAACTATGTTTCTGCTTATCTTATGAAACGCCTCTCTCCTGAAGGAGTTATCAATTTAATACGAAAAATGGGTGTGACCAGTGAAATTCCCGCTGTTCCGGCCATTGCTTTAGGCACACCCGACCTGTCGGTATATGAAATGGTAGGTGCTATGTCTACCTTTGCCAATAAAGGAGTATACATAAAACCCATGTATTTAACCCATATCGAAGATAATAACGGAAACGTCATAGAAACGTTTATCCCGGAGCAGCAAGAAGCTATGGACGCAAAAGCGGCCTACCGTATGCTGGGGCTTATGCAAGGAGTTGTTGACCACGGAACCGGCAGGCGATTGCGTTTTCGCTATAATATGAATCATCCTATAGCCGGAAAGACAGGCACCACCGATAACAACTCTGATGGATGGTTTATAGGCATTACCCCGGATCTGGTCTCGGGCGTTTGGGTAGGAGGAGAAGACAGAAGTGTGCGCTTCAGAAGCACCTATTACGGACAAGGAGCCAACACAGGCTTGCCCATTTGGGCAATCTTTATGAACAACCTTTATGACAGCCCCACTGTGAGTATCCCTAAGCGAGATTTCGAAAAACCGGCTGGGGCTGATGCAGAATTTAATTGTGAGGAGTATAATAAAAAACAGCAAGAACAAAGACACCCTTTTACCCCCACAGGGTTTTAGTCGATTGACCAACAAGGCTTTATGCATAAGATAGATAAACACCCCATATTAAAAGTTCCGGCCTCTAAGAAAACCCAATTTCTCTATAACGGGCATCAAATCTCCGGCGAGGCCGGCTTTACCATAGCCGCAGCCTTACACCAAGCCGGGTTCCCGGTTCACAGCCACAGTTTGAAAAACAGAAACAGAAGCCTGGAGTGTGGCATTGGCAAGTGCGGCGCTTGCGAAATGCTGGTTGATGGCCAGGTCAAACGTATTTGCATCACCAAAACAGATGGTGTAAAACAAGTGAAAGAAATACCTAAAGACTACCAACCGCAGGCTAAAAAGATAAACACCGAAACCCCCTATAATATTTACACCACAACCGTAGCCATTATAGGGGCAGGCCCGGCAGGGCTGGCAGCCCGCGAAAAGCTAACGAAAAACGGGATTGATAATATTGTCATTGATAACAACGAGCAAGTCGGTGGCCAATTTATTATGCAAACCCACCAGTTTTTCTTTTTTGAAAAAGAAAAACACTATGGCGGGATGCGCGGCTTTGACATTGCCAAAACACTGGCAGGGGAATCCCCGCGCGGGATATTCCTGAACGCTACCGTATGGGATATTCTGGAAGGGAAACGCCTTGCCGTTAAAAATCTGACAACAGAAGAGATCTTTTTTGTTGATGCCGAACACCTGATCATTGCCACCGGCGCTGTCCCTTATATGCCGGCCTTTGAAAATGACGATGTGCCCGGAGTCTATACAGCTGCTGTTATTCAAAAAATGATGAACATCGAATTCACCCTGCTGGGCAAAAATGTACTAACAGTAGGAGCGGGCAATATAGGCTATTTAACTTCCTATCAGCTAATGCAGGCCGGAGCAAATGTAAAAGGGATTATAGAGGCCATGCCCCGGGAAGGGGGGTTCCCGGTACAAGCCAACCGGGTGCGCCGCCTCGGCGTTCCGGTAATGTTAAACCATCTGCTTATAAAGGCCATCCCTAATAAAGATCACGATGGCATCGTGGGAGCAGTGGTGGCTGAATCTAAAAACTTTAAGCCTGTCCCCGGCACAGAAAAAGAGATCCTTGGTATCGACAGCATCAATATTTGTACCGGCTTAGTCCCCGACGACCCCCTGCTGGTTAAAGGAAAAGAAGTGTTTGGCCGGAACGTCCATGGCTGCGGCGACGCTATCCGCATCGGAGAAGGAACAAGCGCCGTATTGCGAGGAAAACAAGTGGCTTACGAGATTATGGAAGCCCTTCAAAAACCGTATAACTATCAACAATACCTTAAAATCTCTAAAGGATACCTGGATTCACAACAAGAGCCGGAGCAGATCATCGAAACCCCGTATACTCCCGAAACAGAGCGCATGTATGCCAAGCCCTTTGTGCTCATCGACTGCCTGCACGGATTTGCCTGCAACCCCTGTGCCTTTGCCTGCCCTTATGGGGCGATCACAAAATCATCCACCAGTACAGCTCCCCAAATCGATTTTGATAAATGCATCGGCTGCATGAAATGCATAAACCTATGCCCGGGGCTGGCTATCTTTGGCTATGACCTGAAAAAGAACCGCCTTTTCCTTCCCGTGGAACATGAAGTAAAAGAAAATACAGCAGCCTGCCTTGTTGATAATAACGGAAATAAGCTTGGAGAAGCTGTTATCGAAAAGGTGCTTAAAAAACCCAATAAAACCGATGTCGTGCGTCTCTCCCCCACAAACATGCATGGCGAGCAACTTACAAAGGTTCGTGGTTTTATCCCCAAAGAAAACTATCCGGAACCCGTAAATATTCAACCTGCACAGCAGACCCCCGATAGTGAAAAATACATTTGCCATTGCGATGATGTGACATTGCAAGAAATTATGAACGTAATTGGTAACCGCAAATTTATTTCGGTGGATGAACTCAAACACAACACTCGTTTAGGGATGGGAGCCTGCCGTGGAAAGCGTTGTATTAAGCGTTTAAAAACAACCATTGCCGCTTCAGGCATACAGGTAGTGGGAGAAGCCACGCCGCGAGGGCCCATGTCAAACCCTTTAACCCTTGGCGAGCTGTATCCTGCCCGCGTGCATGAAAAGATATATCCCCCTTTATCACACAGCCCGGCCAAACGCATTGAAACAGAAGCATTGGTCGCTGGCGGTGGCATCGGAGGCAGCGCCATTTTCCGGTACCTGGCCGAAGCTGGAAAAAAACCTGTGCTGATCAATTACGATCGTGGATCCTCCTGGCGAAATATTGCAGGCGGACGACCAAACTTCAGCCTTCCCGAACTCAGCGATATTGCAACCCAAAACCTGGAAATATTTAAAAAATTGCAGGATATTGCCAATATCGATTACCGCCCCATCAAATATGTAACTTTTGCCCACGACCAACAAACCTATAAAGCACTGCAGGCCTCTACACAATGGTCTGAAGCCGAAATGATCGCCCCTGAAGATTTCCGCAAATACATCTCCCCCTACTTTAATCCCCGCCTGCATAAATATCAGGCCGCCCTTGTAACTTCAAACTGCTGGCAAGCTACCCCGGGAAAAGTCCTGGACCTGATCCGTAAGATCGGCATCCAACAGGGAGGAGAAGTCAGAGAAGACACTAAACTTATCGATGTAAAAAAGCAAGGGAAAACATATATCGCGTTAGTGCGCGATCATCAGGGAAACTATATTGAATACCACACAAATATATTTATCAATGCCCTTGGCCCTTCAGGGCATCACTTTACCAACTCCCTGGGGCTGGAAACCGGCCTTTTTCCGGTAAAACACCAGGCCTTTATTACACGAAGAATGCCCTGGATGGGCGTCAATAATGCTCCTTTGCCTATGATCATCGACCGGCGTAAATATAAAGGATTTGTAGCTGTCTATGGACAACAACTCGCCGAAACCGGGCAGGTGATCGGCTGCGCTTCACCCCAGGTAGAACCCAATGAAACAGACAAAAACCTGAAAATCAACTCCCAGGATTTTTTAAATATTGTCTCTGAAATATTCGTGGATTGGTTGCCCAAACTATCGTCCGTAGGCCTGCAAGCTGTTTGGTCAGGATACTATGTAGAACCCCGCATGATCTTAGACCCCGAAAAAGGCCTCTTCCTCGGTCTGCGCGGACAGGGTTTTATGCTGGGCCAATACCTGGCAAAACTCTATGTAAATAAACTGCTCGGGAAAAATTATCCCCAATACTTCGACCGGTTTACCCTTGAAGGAGATGGAATGCCCGAAAAAGCATTTAAGTAGTGTCTGTCCATAAAGTCGAGTGTTTCGTTCATAAGGTTCGAGTTCGAGGCTTACCACGTATTTATATGTAAATGTTGTTTTTCAGCCACAAAACAGGAGGTGCGCTAATTTATCCCGAAATTGATACCATTGCACGTTTGACAAAAAACAGTTTTTGCCTAT
>JAWOBQ010000272.1:0-4184 GCA_046484255.1 Bacteroidales bacterium
ATCCGCCACAGCCGGGGGCAGGAAGGCGGCCAGCAGGTTGGGGCTTAAGTCGACCATTTCCAGCGCCTCCTGGAATACCGGGATGTCGGCTTCTTCCACAGGCTGAATCGGGGTCAGTTTGCCCGGATCCAAATACGGCTTGAACACATCCATAACGGATTCAAGGCCGGCCTGCCAGTATGCGCTGCGCGGGTCCTTGCCTTCTTCTATCCATTGTTTGGCTTTTTCAGGTGTTTCATCCATTACTGCGCTTCCTGTCTTCGATTCGGTGTATCTCCAAGGAATTGATCGTACTCAGCCCCGCGTGAGCGGGACGATTCTCGTACGTGTAATCGTATTCGAAAATATTCAAGGCCGATTACGAGCACGAGCACGAATCAGAGGCATTATGTTAAAACATACCGGACATCATGCTTTTTAAGGGCTTGATTTCATATCCGGATGGAATTTCAAAGGTGCCGGCCGGAAAGCTCTTTTCTTCAATGCTGACAATATCGACAATGGTTTCGTGTTCTCCGTATTCCAGCGACACGGATTTGAGCATCCATCCGCTTTTCATCAGGTTCTTGTATTCCGATGATGCTTCCACGGTATGCGGCCCCATCATCTTGGAAGCGCACGCCTCAAAACGGCTCAGGGCTTCCATATTCCCGATTTCCCGGGTCAGTTTCTTGTCCGCGGCAATCCAGACCTCTTCATAGGGTTCGCCGTCGGCGTAAATTTTGTATTTGGCGGTTTGATATCCGGCAATGCGGCCGCCGCCGCCCAGTTTTTCAATCCGCACATCAATGGGCTCGCTTGAAAAACTGGGCATGCCGGGCATTTCCTTCATTCCATGCTCCAGGGCCATGGCCATGCTCTCTGCCATTTTCTGGCTGATGGCGTCAACCATTTGGCAGTATTCATCCAGGGTTCCCTTGGCCGCGGTTTTTTCCTCCGGATTCAATACCACCATATCTCCGCTTTTCAGATTGATAATCATGGGCATTTCATCCGCATCTTCGGTGAGGTTTTTAATTTTTCCGTCGGAAATGACAGATTGCGCCCCGTCCGATTCCGTGATCAGCAGACCGCAGATGGCGGTGGCGGGAAGCATGAGCAGTGCAAGACAAATGGTCAGGATAAATGGGAAGCGCTGGGATCGGTTCATTCTGTTCTCCTTGTGAGCCAATGCTTTCAGGGTTTTGGTGCGGTCCGTGGGAATTTTAAACAAATCAATAATATACGGGAATTATTATGCAGTCAACAGGATCCTGGCGTAAATTTTGTATTTCCAGGCAGAAGAATTGACACATTTGTTTAATCCGTTAGATTTTATTTAAAACAAACCTAAATTGAGAATGAAAGAGGCGCGCAAATGGATACCCATCTTTTTTCTCCAATTGATGTCGGCGGCAAACAGCTTGAAAATCGAATCGCCATGGCTCCGCTCTATTTGGGCTATGCCGGTGAGGGCGGGACAATAACGCCCCTTCTGCTCGAACACTACCGGCTTATGGCGCAGAGCGGGGCCGCCATGATTACCGTGGAAAACGCCACTGTGGACCATCCATCGGGCAGCGGCTCCAACCGGACGATCCGGATTGATACGGATGAGAACCTGGAGGGGCTGAAAACGCTGGCCGGCGAGATCAAACAGCAGGGGGCGCTGGCCGGCATCCAGATCAATCATGCCGGCCGGTTTGCCGGGGTGGAGCAGCCGCTTGCCCCGTCGGCCGTGGAAACATTCGGCAGGATGCCAAAGGCACTGGAAGTAGAAGAGATGCAGGCGATCCGGGATAAGTTTGTCCAGGCTGCCGGCCGGGCCAAAAAAGCCGGATTCGATATGGTGGAACTGCACGGCGGCACGGGCTACCTTTTATCAGAGTTTGTTTCGCCCCACACCAATATACGGACGGATGCCTATGGCGGCTCCCTGGAAAAGCGGATGAAATTTCCGCTTGAAGTCTGAAATGGAAATTAATCCGGATAATCTGAATCAATTGCAAAAAGCACTGATTGGTTCTTATTTTACTATGGAATATTCCATTGAGTCGGCAGCTATTTTCAATCCATCTATTGTAGAAGACCCATATCAATCAGAATTAGGGCCGGGTGAAAAAAGAATAATTTTCAGTTTCAGAGCAACTGGCGAAGGGCATATTTCATCCATTATTTTTCGTTCTGCTGTAATTGATAAAGATAATAATTTGATTGTTGAACCTGTTGGCAATATGTTAGCAGAGGCAGAGCGAATTAAAAGACATATTTACGATAAAAAAATATTTATTAAGGACCTTGATGAATTGCGTGATTTTGACAATCAAACGTCGCCCCTTTTTGTGTTAGAAAAGTTAGGTGATAATTTTACTTACGGCGAACTAAAGAAGGCTGTAAATGAAATAAGAAAAACACATGAACTTACACCAAATAAACAATTAATTATTAACCAAATGCTATGGCTGGCTCTTTCGCATTATGAAATTGATTTTTCGATCGATTCAGCGATTTCCGAAAGAGTTATTTTTCCTATTTCTGAAACAGAAAAAAATGGTATTGAAGATGCACGTTTTGTTAAATTTGTTGATGACAATGGAGAAATAACTTATTATGCTACCTATACAGCCTTTGACGGGATAAGTATTTTGCCTAAGTTACTCGAAACCAAAGATTTTTATCATTTTAATTGCTCCCCTATTCATGGCGAAGTGTCACAGAATAAAGGAATGGCTCTATTTCCAAGAAAGATTAACGGAAAATATGCAATGCTATGCAGAATAGATGGTGTAAATAATTATATAGCATTCTCAGATAATATTAACATTTGGCGCGAAGCTAAACTTATTCAGAAACCAAAATATCCATGGGAATTAATACAGGTAGGAAACAGCGGATCTCCTATTGAAACAGAAGAAGGGTGGCTTATTATTACACACGGTGTAGGCCCTATGCGTGAATATTCGCTTGGAGCAGCACTATACGAACTCGATAATCCTGAAAAAGAAATTGGCAGGTTAAAGACACCTTTATTGTCTCCCAATGAGGAAGAAAGGGAAGGATATGTGCCCAATGTTGTTTATTCCTGCGGGGCAATAATTCATAATAACGAGTTAATTATACCTTATGCCATGTCAGATCATGCATCTACCTATGCAACAGTAAACTTAAAAGAGCTGCTTGCTGCTATAAAAAACTCAAAGTAGAAATTTTAGATACTTGCCTTTTGGCTGTATTGTTTAAATTAAATTTCTCATCAAATAGTGTTCCCAAAATCCAAATAAATTGCGTATCTTACACCACATTAATTTTATAAAAACATGAACAAAGGAACAGTGAAATTTTTTAATGAATCAAAAGGATTTGGTTTTATTAAAGACTCAGAATCAACAAAAGAGTATTTTGTGCACTCTAATGGTTTAAAAGACAGAATTAGAGAAGATGATGAAGTAACTTTTGACCTGGAAGAAGGAAAAAAAGGATTAAATGCGGTAAATGTTAAACTGGCATAGTTTAAAATATCATAACATTTAAAATTTTGGGTCTCGCAATTTGCGGGACTTTTTTTATACATTAAGAATATGTTTATAGGTTTTAAGATAACCATCGACCATTTTTTCCATACTAAAATTCGATACAGCATAATCTCTGCAATATTTTCGATTAATAAATTGAACATTTTCAATCATTTCTGATGCTTCTTCAATTGTGCTAACCAAAAATCCGGTTTTACCATTCATAATTAATTCCGGCATCGAACCCCTTTTAAAGGCTATTACAGGTGTTCCGCACATCATCGCTTCAACTACACTTAACCCGAAAGGTTCGTCAAAACTAACCGGGTGTAACAGTGCGTATGCACCGCCCAATAGCCGATTTCGTTCATCAGGCCCTGAGTTTCCAACATACACAATATCATCATTATTGATCAATGGTTTTACTTTATTTTCAAAATATTCATGATCCTGAATTAACCCCGAGATAATAAGTTTCCTTTTCGTTTTCTTAGCAATTTGTATAGATTCATAAGTTCCTTTATGAGGATGAATTCTACCAAAATAAAGCAGATAATCATCGGGGTCATGATTTAAAATAAAATCATTTGCATTAATACCATTGTAAACAGTAGCAATATAGTTCAGTTCGGGACTTCGATCAGAATTGCTGATGGAAACATAATAACCTGAATTATTGTATTTTTTATAGAC
>JAWOBQ010000273.1:0-10135 GCA_046484255.1 Bacteroidales bacterium
CTTAACTCACTATCCCTGTAAAATAAATAAAAAACGTACTATTGATAAAGCAAACCCCTGTAAATTAATATTTTGAATCCCTACTATTAACGATGCTTATTACGAATTCTATCTGAGTCCAATATAGAAAGTGTACATTTGATTTTTAGCGGCTTTTTGCCCCGAACCCTAAAGGTGAAGCCGCTGAAGATCAACCACCCTTTAAGGCTGGGGTAAATTTTGTATTTTTAGGCCGGACTCATATCTGTATAATTGAATTCACACGCTTTCAACTTTTTCAAAATAATCTAATGCTCAAGCTGAAAGCATTTTATAAATCGGATTAACCCATGGAGGACATTATTATGGCTGATTGTTCCGGATGCAAAAAATACCCATGTTACAAAGGGGAAAACTGTAACAGAGGACAGGATTTCACGGCGTACAAAGCGCCCACTCAACACGAATATAACAAAGACGAAAACAGAAAAATTTTAGACGCATCCACGCATATAGAAGGAACGCATTATATGCAATGGACAAGATTGGAAGAAATAATCGGTTTTGCTGAAAAAATGGGATACCAAACAATCGGGATTGCCCATTGTGTGGGCCTCAACCAGGAAACAAAAATACTAAAAGATATCCTCCGGCAAAAATTTACAGTCCATACAATATGCTGCAAATTCTCGGGAATAAATAAACAACAGTTTGCTTTAACACAAATTCATAACGACAGATATGAAGCGATTTGCAATTCCATCGGGCAGGCAATGATCCTCAATGATCTTCACACCGATTTAAACCTTATTGTCGGCTTGTGCATCGGACATGACATTCTTTTTTCCAAATATTCCAAAGCACCGGTAACCACGTTTATCGTAAAAGACCGTGTGACGGGACATAACCCTGCTGTAAGTCTTTACTCGAATTATTATCACAAAAAACTAACAGAAAAATAAAGTGGCATAATACCCTTATTCACTATTCCCGGCAGTCCTTCATCATTACTGAAACTTCTTCCCAAATATCACTGGCAATAATGTTAGCGGGGCGATCTCCATCTGTTATAAAAATTTTTTCTTTATCCCATAGACGTTCAAAGGATTCCTTATATTTCTCCCTGACCTTCCTGAGGTTTTCTTCGGTTTCATAAAGCTCTGTAGCTTCCCGTCCGCTTTTCAGACGCTTCATACTGATCTTCGGGGGTATATCAATATAAATATTCAGATCAGGACGAAGCAGATCTGCACTTAAGGCGTTTGCTTCAATCACCCAGTCCAGAGACATATGCACGCCCTGATAAGCATATGAAGAAAAATAATACCGATCGGTTATCACCGTATATCCTTCCTGAAGTTTCTTTATTATACCATAGGTTTTATTTAACAAATGATCCAGGCGGTCGGCTACGAAAAGGCCGGCTATTACACGATTATCTGCTTCCACACTGTAATTAAACACATTTCTGATCATACGCCCGATCGGGCTATCCGTTGGTTCATATGTGCAATGAACCTTATGCCCGGATCTTTCCATCTGAGCGGCCAATAAGCTAAGCTGCGTACTCTTTCCGCTTCCGTCAATCCCCTCAAATGCAATAAACAAATTCTCTTTCTCTCCCATATATATTGAATATCTATTGTTACAGCGATTGATTAAGCCTGTTTTAATCCACCAAAAATAGCAGTTTTTTTTATTGAGGCTGGTCTAAAAACTCAAAAATTATTACACCCGCTGAAAATCAAATATGTCCTTTTTAAACCGACCTCTTTATTGAGTCCGGTCTAAAAACACTAAATGTATCACAGCCGCTAAAAATCAAATGTGACCTTTTTAGACTGGACTCTTTATTTGAAGATTTACCGGACATTTTACAACAGCAAAACAAGCCACAAAGAACGTATTACTATACTATTCGTGTGTCAAAATCCTGTCATGGGTGTTTTATCTGCGTACCCATTATCAGAATAGAGCCTGTCAATAAAGTTAGTGGCTGCTTCATACTGTTCGAGTTCAAGCCTGCCCCGTTTTGATCGGAGCTTGCGAAGTTTTTTGTCATCAGGAGTTTACTTTTGTAAATGACTGTGATAAAAAACCAGCGTAACGCAGAAATCGGACATTATGGACAGACACTGGAATAGTCTCAAAATAAAAATTAATCCTTTTATCTATTTGTTAATCTTTAATATACGAACATTGATAAATTCAAATTCCGTTAAAGAGGTTTTTGAAACACGATTTTTAACTATTTTTGAAAAAAATTAATTCATATATACCGGGGCACCCTCAGGTATGTTTAATTTGCTTTAAACAAGGGTTTAGACTAACCCTAAGCATGGGGTAATATAAATAAGAAAAATTCTACAAAGAAAGATACAATGAATAAAAGCATTTATAGTGTAATTACGGGAACAGGAAGCTATATTCCGACACAACGAATTCAAAACAAAGATTTTTTAAACAGTGAATTTTACGAATCGGACGGTAAAAAAATAGAAAAGTCTAACGAAGAGATTATCCAGAAGTTTTCAGAGATCACTACCATAACCGAAAGGCTTTACGTTACTGATGATCTTGTAACCTCTGATATTGCTTTTTTTGCCGCTGAGAAGGCGATCCATTCCGCAGGGGTGAACAAAGAAGAGATTGATTATATAATAGTGGCTCAAAACTTTGGGGACATCAAAGCCGGAACAAACCGCACAGACATTGTTCCTACACTTGCAGCCAGGGTGAAAAAGAAGCTACAAATATCCAATCCCTATTGTATTGCCTATGATCTGCCTTTTGGCTGTCCGGGTTGGCTTCAGGGGATTATTCAGGCGGATTACTATATTCGATCGGGTGATGCAAAAAAGATATTGGTAATCGGGGCAGAGGTATTATCCAGGGTTTCCGACCCGCATGACCGCGACAGCATGATATACGCCGATGGTGCCGGAGCCACCATGATAGAAGCTACGGAAAGCGAAACCCCAACAGGTGTTATAGGCCATAAAACGCGTTCCGATGCTATAGACCATGCCGATATGCTTGTTATGGGAAAATCCTATAATCCAAACTATCCAAGGCCAGAAGATATTTTTCTTAAAATGAACGGGCGAAAACTTTACCAGTATGCCCTGGAAAATGTTCCTGCAGCCATACAGGCATGCCTGGAAAAAAGCAATACCCATCTCAAAGATGTCAAAAAAGTCCTTATCCACCAAGCCAACGGGAAAATGGATGAAGCTATATTAAAACGGCTTTCCCGCCTGTATAATATTAAGAACACTCCTGAAATTACAATGCCAATGACCATCTCCTGGCTGGGGAACTCCTCTGTGGCAACCATTCCCACCTTGCTGGACCTTATCCTTAAAGATGAAATGAAAGCACATGAGATCAACAAAGGAGATAACATCGTCTTTGCCTCCGTAGGAGCCGGAATGAATATCAATACATTATTGTACAAAATGTGAGTCTGGCCTAAAAACTCAAAATTTATTAAACCCGCTGAAAATCAACTTTTCCACACCCCTGAAGGATGCCTGATTTTATGTTTTTAAATTTTAATAAATTACTTATAATCAGTTATATATTCTTAATTAGTGTTTGTCCATAATGTCCGATATCTGCGTTGTTGCTCAAATTTTAAATCCTCATATACCTTAGTATACTGCGGTTTAAAATTTTTTTCACAAGCTTAATTATTTTTAAAGGTGTTCAAGAACTCACTTCGTTCGGTTCGCACGCCCCGATAAAAAAAACGGGGTAAACCTTGATCTCGAACATTATGAATCAAACACTCGACTTTATAGACAGACACTAATTAATGAATCCTTGATTTTATAGAGTTAAATCCAAAATCCAAAGATCAAAATCCAAAATTTATCACGTAAAATGTGACGAAGGAGCATATTTTACCGTGGTCCTAACTCTCAAATAAATACGCTTAGCGCTCTTCGTCTCTTGGTCGGCTTCGTCGCTTCGTCACTTAGTTCTCTTAAGTCGCTTCGTTCCCTCAGGTCGCCCCATCGCATTATCGCATTATCGCATTAGGCCTACTATTATCGACTATCTACTATCTACTACCTACTACCTACTACCTACTACCTACTACGCCTCATTCCCTGCGCGCACCCCTAACCCCTAAAGGGGAAGCCCACCGCACACTGACTTACCCTTCCGGCAGTTCACCTCCTCGCATTTAATCATCTTCCTGTGTGCCGAAGGCTTCGTCAAGGGTTCCCAACGAACCGGTTCACCACCGCAGTCCCGGGCGGCGGGGCGGATTGGCGCAAATTCGCGGACCTCCGGGCTCAAATGTAAAAGCGTTGTCAATTGTTTTACTTGACAAGCTGTAACAAATCTACTACTTTTACGTCTCATTTTTAAACGGATCATATATAATCGTTTTATGACGGCGTCAGAATATAATTTGTGTGTGGATGAGTATTCCGATGGGGTTTATCGCTTCGTCTTAAAGAATATCCGGGATGAAGAACGCGCCCGGGATATTGTACAGGACGCATTTGTGAAAATGTGGGAAAAGTCCGGAGATATTAATTATCAGAAAGCCAAGTCCTATCTGTTCACCACAGCCTATCATACGATGATCGATGTGATCAGAAAAGAAAAAAAACAGGAGCTTTTGGATGAAAAGCCGGCTAATGAGCCCTTTCACGAACGTAATTATTCGGATCTGAACGAGGTACTGGAGCAAGGATTAAAAAGATTACCGGAGGTGCAAAAAAATGTTCTTTTGCTCAGAGATTATGAAGGCTATTCATATCAAGAGATCGGGAAGATCATAAATCTGTCTGAAGCCCAGGTAAAAGTATATATATACCGGGCACGAGTGACGTTAAAGAAATATATCGGCAGTATGGATGCCGTTATCTAATAAGAAAGTTATGAATATCAACAGAAACAATTACGAAACATTTATGATCGACTACCTGGACGGTAAACTCACGCCCGGGCAGGTCGCTGAAGTTTTATTGTTTCTGGAACAAAACCCCGATATCAAACAAGAAGTAGAAGGGCTGCACGAATCATCCCTTCCCCCTGCAGAAACAACCGAAAATGCCGTCTTTGAAGATAAAGCAGCTCTTAAACATATTTCCGCAACACCCGATAAATCCATCAATCGCCAAAACTATGAAAGCTGGTTTATTGCGGCAGTGGAAGGAACGTTGACCCGCGAAGAGGAATTTGAGTTAAACCGTTTTTTAACGAAAAACGAGGCGCTTGAGCAAAGCTACCGGCAATTTATGGCCACAAAACTCAAGCCGGAGCCTACGCTTGTTTTTAAAGAAAAACAACAACTAAAAGCTATCGCCATTACCCCTGTAAACGGTATTGATGCTTCGAATTATGAATCCTGGATGATCGCTGCTCTGGAAGGCGAGCTTACAAGCCATGAAAGCAGAAATTTTAATGCATTTCTACAACAAAACCCAGGTTTAGAGCACGAATACCACTGGTTTTTAAAAACAAAACTAAAAAAAGACGAATCACTAATTTACCCTTATAAGCATAGGTTGAAGAAGTTTATTATCCGTTTTTCCGGCAGGGCCACATATTCAATCGCTGCAACAGCCGCTGCTATTGCTCTGCTTGTTGGATTCTCATGGAATACTATTTTCCCGCCCCCATCTTCCCCGGTTCAAATTGCCAGGCTTAGCAGGCCAGACATTAACCTGCTGAAACCCCTGCCAACATCTCTTCCCGAAGAACCATCAGAAGAAACATCCGGCGTACATAAGAATACACAAATGCCCGGAGAACGAGCTGCAGTTGCTCAAAAAACGTATACGGAAAAGCCTGTTGATAACCCGCCAAAAAGGATAGATTCATACGGGCAGACCCTTGCATCCGTAAACCCGGAAATGACTATAGAAAAAGATTACAGAATTTATATCCGGAATTTATATCAACTTAAAGAAACATCCGTAGCGCCTGGAAATGACGTGTTTATGGCTCTTTCAGAAGACCAGAACGAGTACCCTGCAATCGAACGATTAGCGTGGGCCAAAATAGAAAACT
Organism: Bacteroidales bacterium; assembly: GCA_046484255.1. Classification (GTDB taxonomy): domain Bacteria; phylum Bacteroidota; class Bacteroidia; order Bacteroidales; family PWNQ01; genus PWNQ01. The sequence continues at coordinate 6,013 of JAWOBQ010000273.1, forward strand.
GGACGGGCGTAAAAAAATCTGAAAGCTTCGAAAACGAAAAGAAAAACCTCTTTTGGACAGCTCTTGACATGGGTATCTCCGGAATCAACAAACTTACGGGAAGCCAATTGAAAGTCCGGAAAAAAGTAAGCCCGGAAGGCGAGATACAAGGATACAAGCTAAAAAATAACCGCTTTGAAATATCCCGAAGCAGATAAACCATATATTCTTATCTGAGGATCATAATCTCCCGCGTTTGAGTACCCCTTGCAAGCCATAAAAATTTTGATAAAAAATCCATCTCCGATTTTTTTGTTTATTTTGCAAAAGCAAAAAATCACATTTCCCTGCAGGGGTACCATAAAAACTTATTCCAATGGATAAAAAGATCTTTCTTGTAGCTTTGTTTATATCTGTTCTTTCTTTAGGCTCTGCCCGGGAATCAACCCCAAAGTTTTTACTGATCGGGCTTCAACCCGAAAACATCACATACAACAACAATATGGGGCAATTCCTTGATCAAAAAGGGCTGTCTGAAACAGCAATAAAAAACCGTATCGTAGCGGCCTCTCAAATTTCATTTGAAGAACTGATCCAGCGCAAGAATTACGAAAGCCGCGGGATAGAAGACCAGGCCTCCCTGCTTCCCTCGGAATTCACGGAACTCCATAAAAAAGAACGTATTGACAAGCTGACGAAAGAATCCGAACGCTCTTTTTTTAATAAACTTCTGGATATTTTCAGAAAATCACAGCCTAAAAATTATATGGCCCCTACGTTTTCAGAAGATAAAAAAGAAAGAATAAAAACTACGCTCAAACAGCAAGAATGCAATTATGCCCTGGTCCTTCACAAATATGAAATCAAAAAACACTTTTGCGGCTCCGCAGAAATGAGCACTCATTATAGCATCATTAACACCAAAGGTGAAGTGGTTTTAGGGGAGCAACAAGTGTTTTATGTGAATATCACTTCCTCAATGCAAAAAGGGATCCTCCAGCACCTGATTCAATCCAGTTTTACAGATACCTTTGAGATTATATTTAATAAGCTTTGAGTCCAGTCTAAAAAGGTCACATTTAATTTTTAGCGGCTTTTTGCCTCGACCCCTAAAAGGTGAAGCCACTGAAAATCAGCCTCCCTTTAGGGTTGGGGTAAAGCTGATTTTTAGCGGCTGTGATAAATTTAGTGTTTTTAGACCGGACTCAGTTTTCCTAACCCAAAAACACAAGCCTTTTTTTGTTCCCGCTTGTAACTAATGCTATACTTTCTCGTCTTATGGCAAAACATTAAATCCATAAGCATGAAACGAAAAATGAAAATCACAAGCCTGCTTGCCTTGACGATATTATTAGTAATTTCCGTCAGTGCCCAGACAACCACGTATAATTTAACTCCAGAAGAAAGCGGTTTTGACTTCAACAAATTAACCTTAAAGGGGGCTATGAAGGTTGTTTTAATTCCCGGCGATCAGCCGGAAGCCTGGATAGAGTATCAAGAAGAAGAAGAAGCCTTATCCCGGATTCAGGAAAATATAACGTTTACGCATACCCCTTCCGATAAATCCTTATTTGTCAAATACAATAATCCCGGGAATTCGGTCTTGTATATTCAATATACCCATTTGGGTATGATCAAGAGCCGCATTGCAGTAAACCTGCGTACGGAAGACACCCTTCGCAGTGCTCGTCTGGAAATTCATACGGAAGGAGCGTCTGAAACAGAGGCCACATTGGCTGTGGACGAGCTATACTCTTCTTTTTCAGGAGCTTCTTCGGCAACTCTAAAGGGCTATGCCGACACCCATCATGTTACCACCTCCGGAGCCACTTCGCTTAAAGCTTCTGAACTTATCACCAAAAATATGCTCGTTGATGCCTCCGGCGTATCGCAACTACACATTAACGTTTCTGACAAGCTCAGCGGCTCGCTTTCAGGAAGCTCGAGCCTGAAGAACAAGCGGAAACCCAAAGTTACTGAGCTTGAAACCAGCGGGCTGGCCAAAACTGCTGTAAAAGGGGATACCACAAAAGTACGGATTGGTAAAACCAAATTCCTGATTATTGACGATGATCAACAAAAGATAGAAATTGAAAATAAAGAAAAATCCGGAAGATCCGGAAAGAAGTTCGCCGGAAGCTGGGGAGGTTTTGAACTGGGCTTTAACGGCTATCTCAACACACAGGACAAAATGAAAGTTCCGGATGAATATGACTTTCTGAACTTAAGGGAAGAGAAATCTATAGTGGTAAATATTAACCTTTTTGAAAAGAATTTCAACCTTATCCGAAACCGTTTCGGGCTTGTCACAGGCTTAGGCCTTCAATATAACAATTACCGGTTTCAAAGCAACACTCTATTAACCGGAGACAGCGCCCGGATATACGGTTCTTTTGATACCGACCCAAAAAAGAATTATATTAAAAGCAAGTTGCTGGTAAAATATATCACCCTACCCTTAATGCTGGAATACAATACCGGCGGAAAAAACAAGTTCCATATCGGAGCAGGAGCGCAGTTTGCATGGAAATACGGCGATCATAGTAAGATTGTTTATGAAGAAAGCGTGAGCCGCGAAAAGAAAAAAGATAAAGGAAATTTTTACCTGTATCCTTATAAGCTGGATATTACCGCACGCATCGGCTGGAGCTGGATCAACCTCTTTGCTACCTATTCATTGACTCCCATGTTTAAAGAGGATAAAGGGCCCGAACTATATCCGTTCAGCGCCGGAATAAAATTAGCAAGCTGGTAAATCCAAATTGGCTGGGTATTTATAAACGCATCTTTAATCGCTATTATTGACAGACACTGATTAAAGGCAGGCATAACAAAAAAAGACTGATAACGCAGAAATGAGGTTATCAGTCTTTTTTAGCCCTATTACAGGGAGAAGGAAATCCCGAGACTATAAGCCACCCACTACTCTTCAAGTTCTTTCATTAATTCTTCTGTGATCTCCATATCATGAAAGACATACTGCACATCCTCGTCATCCTCCAGCATATCAATTAACTTCATCACCGATTTGGCTTTATCGGCTGGCAACTCTTTCCGGGTATGTGGAATTCGCTCCAATCTGGCACTTTCCGGCTCAATCTCCATTTCTTCAAGCTTTTTTACCATATTCCCAAAATCCTCCCGGGGGGTAGTTACCATAAAGGCGTCTTCTTCATGCTCAATATCTTCTGCTCCGGCTTCGATAAGTTCCAGTTCCAATTCATCCTTATTCCATTCTCCGGATGAAATGCGGAATACCCCTTTTTGGTCAAAGAGAAAATTCAGCGATCCGTTTTTAGCCAGGGAACCCTCCATTTTATTAAAGTATGAACGTATTGCGGAGACCGTCCGCTGCTGGTTGTCTGTAGTACACTCCATATAAATAGCGATCCCGTGGGGAGCATATCCTTCATAGGTTAATTCCAGATAATTTTCGGCATCTTTACTTTCAGCCTTTTTGATTGCCCGTTCAATATTGTCCTTGGGCATATTAACTCCTTTTGCATTGCTAATAGCCAACCGTAAACGCGGGTTGGCTTCCCGGTCATTTCCCCCTTCTTTAACTGCTACACTAATTTCTTTAACAATACGGGAAAATATTTTTGAGCGCTTGGCATCCAATGCTCCCTTTTTCCGTTTTATCGTTGACCATTTGCTGTGACCTGACATAATTTATCGTTTTTTTAGAAAGTACACAAAAATACTACTTTCTGCATAACTCCACAAATGAAAAAAGGCTAGTGTTTGTCCATAATCTCCGGTATCTGCATCTCCGGTATCTGCGCTGTTGCTCAAATTTTAAATCCTCATATACATTAATATACTGCGGTTTAAAATTTTTTTCACAACCTTAATTATTTTTAAAGGTGTTCAAGAGCTCACTTCGTTCCCCGATAGAAACGCGGTACCTTGATCTCAAACATTATGAATCAAAGACTCGACTTTATAGACAGACACTAATTATGAAACCTCCATGCTAAAGCTTTTGACATACGGGAGGATGATTAAATGCGATGGGGCGAACTGAGAGACTTAAGAGACTTAAGAGACTTAAGAGACGAAGAGACGAAGAGACGAAGAGACGGAGAGAAAAAGCGAACAGAGAGAATTCAGCTAAAACCGGTAAACGATTCAACGGATCAAC
>JAWOBQ010000121.1:0-4603 GCA_046484255.1 Bacteroidales bacterium
TTTTCGGGCTGCGCAAGCCTTGTAAATGGAACCTTCTGAACAGAGACATGAAAACTAAGACACCTTGTCCACTTTATTGACAGACTATATTTAGTGTCTGTCTGTAAAGTCCAGTGTTTGGTTCAGAATGTTCGAGATCAAGGCGTGCGAAAATTTTAAACCGCAGTATACTAGCGTATATGAGGATTTAAAATTTGAGCAATAACGCAGATATCGGACATTCTGGACAGACACTAAATAGTATGCTTTTTTGTTCATAGGGTTAAATTTTTAATAAACAGGGAAAGGTAAATTTCCCGGATCACTACAGATTAACATTTGTATACCCGCTCCCCCCATGGTATCAGTATTTTGTTATTATCTTAATCATAATGCCCTGCGGGTACTTTGTCATTCATTGCTGATTCTTTTGCTACCATAATTTCGTGCGGCACTTTGCATTCAGCTAAACTCGACAACAATCTCCGAACCTCTCTTTTCGCTCTCTTCTATAGTGTTGTGGCACTGTCTCTTGCTAACTCAACAGCTAGATTGTAAAGGCCTGAAATATTCTGCCGGATTATTGCTTTTTGATTTTTAACTTTTGTCCCGGTTTCAAGTCATTAGGACTGATGTTGTTCCAGCGTAAGATATCCTGATCGGAAACGCCGGGATATTGTTGAGCAATAGTCCAGGGGTTATCACCAGCTTGCACGGTATACATGATATATTCGCCGGGCTTAAGCGGTTTTTCCGATTTCGATTCTTTCTCAGCTTTCTCTGCACTTTCTCCGATACGTCTTTGCTTTTCAGCTTTACTCAGCTTATCAAATTCGCCATAGTATCCGGCTTTATCATTGGGGACATAGATCAGCAGCCGTTGTCCGGTCCGGATCCTGTTTCCGTAGATATTGTTCCAGTATCTCAGATCCCTGATACTTACATCAAACCATTGTGAAATATAACCGAGGTTATCCCCGGATTTGATGGTATAGTAAATTGCGGTATGATTTCCGGAGGGTGATTTGGATTTGCTGCGGGCATTTGTTTTTTCTGTAACGATGTCTGTGTCCGGTTTGAGCTGGAAAAAGAACGTATCCCGGTGAAGGTGGATACTGTCTTTTAGCAATAAAAAGGAATCTTTAATGTGTTTCGGGATCGTAAGCGAAAAAGATTGATAAGAGGCGGGAATTATTTCCCGTCGATAGGAGGGGTTAAGGTCTTTCAGCAAATGAATATCTTGTTGCAGCACTTCAGCGACCTGCCCGAGGTGGAGTTTTTTGTGAACGGTTACGGTATCGGTTTCGGGAGGCCATTTCAGGGAAGCAGGCTGCAGTTTCAATTCCCTGGCATGGTTAGCGATATATACCATAGCGACAAAGGCAGGGTAGAGGTCTCGCTGGGGTGAAGGCAGGTGATTATATATGGTATTATAATCCGTATGCGTTCCGGCTCGTCTAATGGCGCGGTTCAGGATGGAGGGGCTGCAGTTATAAGCCGTTATGGCCAGCCTCCAGTCCTGGTAAATGGCATACAGGTCCTGAAGCATTTTTGCAGCCGCTGAGGTTGATAGCAGCAGTTTCCGGCGCTCATCGATATATGAATCTATGGTCAGCTCATATAGCTTTCCTGTGGAATAGGCGAGCTGCCAGGGTCCTGTTCTGCCATTTGCGGAACGGGCATGAGGATTCAAGGCGGAACTTACCATAGGGAGGAATTTAAGTTGGCCGGGAATGCCTTTTTCTTCTAAATGTTTTTCTATTTCCGGAAACAGATTTTTCGATAACCCCAAAAGCCGTTCTGTTTGTATCGGTTTTTCGCTTATATAAAAGCGAACAATGTCCCACATCAGCTTGCTGTAATGCAGTGGAATATCCTGTTCTAATTCTTTTAATGCGTTTGTGGCTATCGTTTCGGGATTGTTGGGAAGGCTTAAGGTTTTTTGCTCAGGAGCCGGATTTTGTTGGAATAGCCAAAGGGTTTCCATACTATCCAGTTTGCCCGTGAAAAACGCACGTGAACTTTCACCCAAAACCGTTGAGTCTGCCTGCGCATAAGTTAAAGGTGAAAAACAAAACAGAAGCAATCCCAAAAGCAGGTGTCTGGTCATAGTATCACGTTATGGTATATAAAAAGGCAAAAATATAAATTTAAAGTTAGAATGTTAGTGTGAGCCCGGTATAAAAATAAAGGTTTTTAAAAACCACTAAAAATCAGATTATATGCATCTGTAGAAGAAGCAGGTCTTGATTTTCCTGATTGTTTTTAAATGACTCCGGGCTAAAAAGATAAAAGAGTCCGGTCTAAAAAGCTCACATTTGATTTTCATCGGCTTTTTACCCCGAACCCTAAAGGGTGAAGCCGCTGAAAATCAACCTCCCTTTAGGGACGGGGTAAAGCTGATTTTTAGCGGCTGGGATACATTTAGTGTTTTTGGACCGGACTCTTGAGCCGGGTTCATTTAAAACTGCATGCATTAGGGCTGGTTACAAGAATAAGCAACCGCTGGCAGAGCGGAATATGCCCGGAAGTATCCGGAACAACTGGTTTAGGATTTGACCAGGTGGTCTGTACGAATGGGAGGTAATTTAGCCTGTGCGGATTAATTTTTCCAGAAATGCGGGTACATTTTCCGTAGTGTCAATATAATAGTTGGCCTCGGTTTGTTCCAGACCGACTTTTACGGTGGCTCCCCCTTCTTTCACTTGCAGGAACATTTCTTCGTCGGTCCAGTCGTCTCCGATAGCAAAGATAAACTCGTATTTTTTTTGTTTCAATAGTTCTTGAGCAGCAGTTCCCTTGTTTACCCCGGCGGGTTTTACTTCCAGTATTTTTTTACCTTCCTGTACTTCCAGGTTTTGATTTCCAGTTAGATCTCTGAGGGCATCATGAAGTTCCCATGAGCGTTTTTCGCCCAGATCGGGGTCGGCTTTACGAAAATGCCAGGTCAGGGTATAGGGTTTTTCTTCCACAAACGTGCCGGGGGTGCGGTCGGCATGAAGCTCTAATATCTGCTTAATTTCTTCTTTCCATTCAGTATCAAATTCTCCGGTTTTTTGCCATGTCTGCCCGGGATGTTTGATCCAAATGCCATGTTCGGCTATCAGGCCAATATCGTTGCTATCGAAGAGTTTGTCAAGAAAATCTTTATGCCGTCCGCTAACTATATACACATCATTTTTCTTTGCCGCAACCATTTTGTGGATGATAGTTTTTACTCTTTCACTGATCCATGCTTCATCGGGATTGGCATAAAAGGGCACCAAAGTACCGTCATAATCAAGCATCAGCAGGCGTGATCCTGCTTTTTGGTAGAGCCTGGAAATACTTTCACTGGTCAATGGCTTTATCTTGTAAGCTCTCTTATATTGCTGCTGCTGTTTTATCTCCTCCCAGGAATTCATAAAGTCTTGCGCCCAGTGGTTTATATTATATCGCTTGAGACGTTCTATCATCGCTTTGTTCCTTTTCTTTTGCTGTTCCGGATCCATATGTACAGCTTGATCAATGGCCCTGGCAATTTGGTGCAAATCGTTAGGGTTAACGATCAGGGCTTCCCCCATTTCTTTAGAAGCTCCGGCCATTTCACTTAAGATCAATACCCCATCATGTTTCACACGACAAGCCATATATTCTTTAGCGATCAGGTTCATGCCATCCCGGACAGGGGTGACTAATGCAATGTCGGAATAATAATATAGCTTGATAAGTTGCTCAAAAGGCATAGAACGGAAAAGATACCAGATCGGCATCCAGCCTGTAGTCCCAAACCTGGAGTTAATTCGCCCAACCGTTTCGTCGATTTCACTCTTTAGTAGTTGATAGTGTTCAACATTTGTGCGTGAAGGCACAGATAACATAAACAAAGAAACTTTTTCATGTTGCTCCGGGTGTTGTTCCAGATATTTTTCAAATGCCATCAGCCGGTTATAGATCCCTTTGGAGTAATCCAAACGGTCCATTGAAAGGATTAATTTCTTGTTTCCTTTACCATGATAAAATTCTCGGATGTTTTTTTCCAGCTTAGAGTCCGGTTTACTTTCTGTTTTGTCATGGACTTGCCGGGCTGCAGAATGAAACTTTTCAAAGTCGATCCCCATAGGGAAAGCATCAACCTTCATAACTCTGCTTTCCAGGCGTATGCGGTTGTAGGTATTTTCATATCCCAATTGCCGGCGTACGGACGACATGAAATGCCGCTCGTAATCATAGGTATGAAAGCCCAGCAGGTCGGCTCCCAGCATGCCTTGTAGAATTTCCTCCCGCCACGGGAGAAGCCGGAAAACTTCGTATGAAGGGAATGGAATATGCAGAAAAAACCCAATATCCGCATTGGGTAAGTATTCACGGATCATTTGAGGGAGCAAAAAAAGATGATAATCATGGATCCATATCTTATCATCATCGGTTACGTGTTCTTTCAGCGTATCGGCAAACTGCCGGTTCACTTGTATATATGTGTTCCATTGGGATTCATCATATTCGGCAAATTGAGTGAAATAATGAAACAATGGCCATAGTGTTTTATTGCTGAATCCATAATAATAATTGTTGATCTGGTGTTTAGTAAGAGGCACCGGCACGCAACCTTCTTTGCTTAGGAGGTTTTCAATAGTGTCTTTAT
>JAWOBQ010000171.1:0-15739 GCA_046484255.1 Bacteroidales bacterium
CCATCCTGAAAATCGAGCACATTTTCCTTGATCGCCCGGATGACCCACTGGCTGGGGGACCGACGGTGACCTTTTTACCGATGGTTGTTTTAGTGAATCGGGTTCATTCACTTTTAAAAGTAAATCCTCCGGCTCATCGAGAGCCGTCAGATTTAAGCAAGGGCCTTTGCTCAGGTTCTCATTTTTTCCCTTTCTTTTATGATCTGAAGCTTGTCTTCTTTGGTGAATTTTCTCTTTTTCATGTTCATGTCTGCTTGCATAATTACTAATTTTTATTGATAATTATGTCAGACTTATTAGGGAGCCAATGCAACCAACCCACTCATAAAATCAATCAACCCAATCAACCTAATCAACCCAATCTATTTAAAACAAGTATAAATTATGGGCATTATTTCTTTGTTTGCTAAACATTTTCTACTTTTCGGCAACCAAAAAACCAAGCTATGAGAATTGATCGAATACCAGTAAAAGATGAAGAGCCACAGGTTGTTGAATCCGAAATTGATTTAAGTTTATTGGATGAATTGATTCAAAGATTCCGAAATAAACCCGGAAATATGATCCCTTTATTGCAGGGGACGCAAAACCTGTATGGTTACTTACCGCGAGATGCTTTTTATAAGATTTCCCGTGAGACGGGTCTTTCATTAAGTGAGATGTATGGTGTAGCTACTTTTTATGCTCAGTTTCGTTTACAGCCGGTGGGCAAGCACATCATCAAGGTATGTCATGGCACAGCCTGCCATGTGCAGAATGCCGGTGGCATTACCGATGCTTTGCAGGAGGCTTTGGGGGTAGAGGACGGGCACACCACCGAAGACATGCTGTTCACCCTGGAGTCTGTGGCTTGCCTGGGATGTTGTTCGCTGGCTCCGGTGATGATGATAGGAGAGGAGACCTACGGCAAGCTCGACGGGAATGCGGCAGTAAAAGTTATTAAAGACATCCGTCTGAAAGAAAAAGAAAACGGCCATTAATCCATGTTTTACAGTCAATCAAATTAACCTGGCAAATTATGAAAAAAACAGTAACAGTAGGCCTTGGTAGTTGTGGCATAGCCGCAGGTGCTGATAAGGTGTATAAAAAAATAGAAGCTTTACGCAAAGCCGAGGACATCAATGTGGAACTTCGCAAGACCTCTTGTGTTGGAATGTGTTACAACGAGCCTCTGGTGGAAGTGGAGGATGATACCGGCTATTATATGTATGGTGGTATTGATGAAAAAAAGATCGTGGAGATCATGCAGGAGCATGTGCTCAATTCCAATCCGGTAAAGGAGCATGTGGTTTTGTCTGATGTTTTTGAAACCAGTGATGCATCTTATTTGGAAGGGCAGGTAAAAATTGCTTTACGCAATTGCGGTCATATGGACCCCGAGTCTTTGGAGGAAGCAGAGAATCGCAATGCTTACAAGGCGATCGCAAAGCTTATTCAAAACAACACTTCCCGGGAAGATCTGGTGGAAGAGATCGTAAACTCGGGTTTGCGCGGACGCGGTGGAGGCGGCTTTCCTACCGGGATTAAGTGGCGCTTTGCCATGAAAAACAATGCCACGAAAAAATATGTTATCTGTAATGCCGATGAAGGAGACCCTGGCGCGTTTATGGATCGGTCATTGCTGGAAGGAGACCCACATACGGTGCTGGAAGGAATGATCATCGCCGGTTATGCGATCAACGCCTCACAGGGCATTATCTATTGCAGGGCCGAATATCCGCTGGCGATTAAACGCCTTAACATTGCTATTCATCAAGCCCGCGAAAAAGGATACCTGGGGAGTAATGCCTTTGGCAAAAAAGGATTTCAATTTGATATCTTTGTGAAAGAAGGTGCCGGAGCATTTGTTTGTGGTGAAGAAACGGCACTGATGGCTTCCATAGAAGGGAAAAGAGGTATGCCCCGCAAAAGACCTCCCTTCCCTGCCGCTTCCGGATTATGGGAAAAACCTACCAATATCAATAATGTGGAAACCTTTGCGAACGTCCCATGGATCGTGCTTAACGGAGCTGAAAAATTTGCCGCTTATGGTACGGAAAAAAGTAAAGGTACGAAAGTATTTGCCCTTACCGGAAAGATCAACCATGGCGGGCTTGTGGAAGTGCCTATGGGGATCTCTATTAAAGAGATCATCTATAAGCTTGGAGGCGGAATACAGAAAGACAAGGAATTTAAAGCCGTCCAGCTTGGTGGCCCTTCCGGGGGATGTATCCCCGCTTACCTGGGGGACACCAAAGTAGACTACGACTCTGTGAATGCTACAGGAGCGATTATGGGCTCCGGAGGGCTCGTGGTTATGGATGAAACTACATGTATGGTTGATATGGCAAGGTTCTTCCTTGACTTTACCCAAAAAGAATCCTGTGGAAAATGTACTTTCTGTCGAATAGGGACCAAACGCATGCTGGAAATATTAAACCGTATTACCAAAGGGGAAGGCAAAGACGGCGATATCGAAAGGCTGGAAGAACTGGCTTTTCAAATTAAAAACAACTCCCTCTGCGGGCTCGGACAAACAGCTCCAAATCCCGTTCTGACAACGATTAAATACTTTCGCGACGAATATGAAGCCCATATCAATGAAAAGAAATGTCCGGCCCTGAGCTGTAAACAATTACTTACCTACGAGATCATCCCGGACAAGTGTACCGGCTGCCGCGTTTGTGCAGTGAAATGCCCGGTAAATGCCATCGACGGAGAGAAAAAACAAGTACATGTTATCCGGCAGGACGACTGTATACGTTGTGGCGATTGTTATAACCGGTGCAAGTTTGAAGCGATCAGAGTACACTAATTTTCATTTATCACCAAAAAATTCAAGACCATGAGCGAAACAATAAATATCATATTAAACGGTAAACGAGTAACGGGCTTTGAAAATGAAACCATCCTTGATCTGGCCCGGAGAAAAGCAATAGAGATCCCTACCTTATGCTATGACCCCCGACTGCAGCCCTATTCCTCTTGCTATGTATGTGTAGTGGAGGTAGAGGGTATGAACGGCATGCAACCCAGCTGTTCTACCATGCTTAGAGAGGGGATGAAGATCCATACCGATAACGATAACGTTATTGCGGCACGAAAAGCTGCCCTTGATCTGCTCTTATCAAACCATTATGCAGATTGTGTGGCGCCCTGTAAAGAAGAATGCCCCGCAGGTGTCGATGTGCAGGGGTATATCTCCCTGATCGAAAAAGGCCTCTATCATGATGCGGTAGCACTGATCAAAGAAACCAACCCTTTTCCTGCCGTATGCGGTCGCGTATGTGTGCGCCCCTGCGAGCTCGCCTGCCGAAGAAACCTGCTGGATGAACCTGCACCCGTGGGGATCGATTATCTGAAACGATTTGCTGCCGATAAAGACCTGCTGGAAGCGAAAAAACATTATAAACCCGTTAAAGAGAAGTTCAAAGGAAAGCGGGTGGCTATTATCGGTGGCGGGCCCGGAGGGCTTTCTGCAGCATATTTTCTGCAACCTAAAGGATACCAATGTGATATCTTTGAAGCAAATAAGCATGCCGGAGGCTGGCTCCGCTATGGGATCCCCGAGTACAGGCTGCCTAATGATGTGCTGGATAAAGAGATCAAAACAATTACAGAACTGGGTGCGAAAATATTCTATAATAAAAAACTGGGCGAAAACCTGCATTATGAAAACCTTAACGAGGATTATGATGCTGTGATCCTTGCTATTGGATCCCAAAGAGGTACGCTGCTGGGCGCTGAAGGGGAGGATGCGGAAAATGTATATTCCGGGATTGACTTTTTGAGGAATATGGAACAAACCGGGCAAAAATATGACTTCTCCGGAAAAAAAGTGGCGGTGGTAGGTGGAGGGAATACGGCTATGGATTGCTGCCGGACGGCTGTACGCTGTGAAGCAGAGAAGGTATATGTGGTGTACCGCCGTGCGGAAGAACAAATGCCGGCAAACCCGATCGAAGTACATGAATCCAAATTGGAAGGGGTAGAGTACCTGCTGCTTACCAACCCTGTGAAAGTCAATAAAGATAAGACAGGAAAGGTAAAATCCATGACCCTGATCCGTATGGAGCTGGGAGAACCGGATGCCTCCGGGCGCCGCCGCCCCGTTCCGGTTGAAGGCTCAGAGTTTGAACTGGAGATCGACTATGTGCTGGCGGCGATCGGACAGAAAACCCAGCTTGACTTCCTGGAAGAGATCAACCGCCATGCTTCCCACGGAAAACTGAAGCTTAACCGCTGGGGGGATATTGATGCCGACCCAAATACCCTGCAAACCGGAATCCCTGAGGTGTTTGCCGCCGGTGACGGTGTTACAGGCCCGGCAACGGTTATTGAAGCCATCAACCAGGCTAAAATTGCAGCTCGCAGCGTAGAACAATACCTGAAAGGCCAACCCCTGAAAGAACCCCCCAAACCGTTCATCAGCAAAAAAGATAACTTTAAAGAACAAAAGAAAGAAGATTATGCCGAACGGTATCGCTCGCAATTGAGATATGAAATGCCTGTGCTCGAGCCCGAAAAACGCAATAATTTTGACGAAGTGGAACTGGGCTATCAGGATGAAGAAAAAGTGATTCAGGAAACCTCCCGCTGCCTGGAATGTGGCTGCATTGCCTTTTTTGATTGCGAGCTGCAAAAACATGCTTCCACATATCATGCCGAACAGCTAAAGTTTAAAGGTGACTTTAACGAGTATGCGGTGAATTTTGAGCATCCCTATGTGGAGATCGATAATAACAAGTGTGTGCTTTGTTCTAAATGTGTAAGAGTATGTGAAGAGATCGTCGGGGCAAAAGCGTTAGGGCTTGTCAACCGGGGGTTTGATACCCTGGTTGAACCTGCCATGGGCGAACGCCTGCAGGATACCTATTGCGAAAGCTGCGGTATGTGCATCTCGGCCTGCCCCACAGGAGCGATTACCGAAAATGTGCCTTTTAAGCCCGGACCGGTAAAAACTGATCCTATTGACCTGATATGTAATTATTGCTCGGTAGGATGTGAGATCAGCCTGCATCACAAATCGGGCTTTGTGATGTCAACCACCGGAAAAAATGAAGGCCTGGTTAATAAACATGGCGCCATATGCCGTTTCCCTATGTTCGGATATCATTATATCAATGATCCTGACAGATTGACCCGTCCCTGGCTTAAAAAAGAGGGTAAGTTTGTTGAAATTTCTTTTGAAGAGGCTTACAAGCATATCCTTGAACGGATAAAAAATGCAGACCGGAACGAAAATGCCTTTTTTGCCGGTGCCCGGCTCAGTAATGAAGAACAATACCTGATCCAAAAACTGGCCCGGGGAGGCGTGAAAACCAATAATATCGATAGCTTTCACTATCTGGCAAGAGGGGATGGCTATCGATTTGACTCGATGCTTAATGTTCCCTTGCAGGAAATACAGGAATGTAAAAAAATATACCTGATGGGAGCGGAACTTAATATGGATAATGCAGTGGTCGGGTTTATGGTAAACCAGGCCCGTTCTGCCAATGCAACCCCGGTGGCTATGTATACCAAACTGAAGAATAGCAAAATGAAGCATAAAGTGGATGAACTGAACATCCTGAATTCGTATTACCACTTTGTGCGGGCCGCGAATTATTATATCCTGAAGCAAAACCTGCTAAATGAAATGTTTGTGAAAGACCGGACAGAAGGGTTTGAAGAATATAAGCAAAACCTTATGCAGGAAAAATTCACGGGTTTGCTGGAAGTCGCCGGTGTCTCTGAAAAATTCGTGGAGGCCTTTGTTCATGATTTTAATGAGCAGATGAACGCTATCCTTATCGCCGGGGAAAAACATTTGCCCGCAAATGCTATGGCTGAGTTGCGAAACCTGATGATGCTGACTGGTAAGCTGGGCAAAACAGCCAGCGGAATGATCAGCCTGAAGGAGAAAAATAACAGCCAGGGATTGTTTGATATGGGTATCGGACAAAATTTCGGAGTAGGGGCTGAGCCGGTAGGGGAAAACCAAATCCAAATGGAAAAAATGGCCGATCTCTGGAAAGTAAATGACTTGCCCGGGGATATCGGGGATCCTTTGGATGAACAAATGGAGCAGGGAAAGATCAAAAACCTCTTTATATTTGGGGAAGACCCGCTGGGCTGCGCTATACAAAAAGATGAAGTAAAAGGATGGTTACAGAATGCCGGTTTTGTAGTAGTGCAGGATTACTTTATGAGCGAAACAGCGGAAATGGCTGACCTGGTCATGCCGGCAACCCTGCCCCATGAAACCGGTGGAAGCTTTACCAATGCGGAAAAGACCATACAAACCTTTCAGAAAAATGAGCTTGTCCCTTCCAAAGTGAAACATGATAATGTGAAGCAATTGCTTGAACTTCACAAAGCTTTCGGAATGAATAATATCAAAGAAGTTCATGACGCCTTTATGGAAGCGGTTAGTTTGTTGCCGGCTTCGGAAAGTGCTAAAAATATTCCTTTTCAAAAATGCGGAAAAGACGGGAGCCTGCGTATTTTTGACTATGGCTGCGATTATGTGGTTAAGCGTTTTGAAAAGGAATTTAACGGGAAATTACGTTCGTAAATCAACAAAAGGGAATAATAATGGAAGATTTTAGAATTATAGACGATGTTCTTCAGTTTGCAATGAATGAAGAACAAAAAGCTGTAGACTTTTACACTCAGCTTTCCCAAAATGCAAGCAGCGATGATATGCAAGCAGTATTTGAGGAGTTCGCCCGCGAGGAAGTAGGGCATAAGGCCCGCCTGGCAAGAATACGTGAGGAAGGGAAGTACACGATGTCTTCTGAGGAGGTGATGGATCTAAAGATCGCTGATTATAAGACCGATGTGGAACCTCATGCGGATATGGAATATGAACAGGCTCTGGTGGTTGCCATGAAAAAAGAAAAAGCAGCGTATAAGTTGTATTCTGATCTGGCACAGAAGGCACCGAATGCAGACTTGAAGGAGCTGTTTTTAAACCTGGCACAAGAGGAAGCAAAGCATAAGCTGCGCTTTGAACGCGAATATGATGAAAATGTGCTGAGGGAAAATTAGCCCTGAAGAAGAAAGCGGGCTTCTATTGTTCTGCGATAATGCCGCTTCCTAAACAGGTTTTTTCGTCAGGCGTATATACCACACCGAACTGCCCGGGAGCAATTCCGGAGATCGGTTCCGAAGCTTTGATGCATACACCTGTAGGACTAAAGCTTAAACGGCCTTTATGGAATTCGGGGCTGTGCCTGATCTTAAAAGCAACGGGATAGTCGGCATCCCTGTCCTCAAAAGGGTTTTCCGTGATAAATAAAAAGTCTTGCAGCAACACAAAATCACCATATTGCGACTGCGGGTCATAGCCTCTGGATACATAGATAATATTGCCTTGCACATCCTTGCCGGTTACAAACCAGGGGCCCTGGCCCAGGCCGAGCCCTTTGCGTTGCCCGATCGTATGAAACCAATAACCGCGGTGCGTGCCGATCACACGGTCGGTTTCCAGTTCCCTGATCTCGCCCGGCTGTTCGCCTACATGCTCGCGGATAAAATCACGGTAATTGACCTTGCCTAAAAAACAGATCCCCTGGCTGTCGCGCCGCTGAGCACTGGGGAGATTCATCTCTTCGGCCAGCCGGCGTACCTCGGTTTTGTCTTTTAACTGCCCCAGTGGAAACCAAAGCTTCCGGAGCTGAGAATATCTGATGCGACCCAAAAAATAAGTCTGGTCTTTTACCTTATCTGAAGAGGTGAGCAGGTATTTTTTTCCTTCGTGGATCATCGTATCCGCATAATGCCCGGTAGTAATATAATCATAAGCATGACCGGCCTGCTCTTCAAAGGCACCGAATTTGATCAGACGGTTGCACATCACATCCGGATTGGGCGTGAGCCCTTTCCTTACGGTTTCAAGAGTATAGCTTATAACCGTCGACCAATAGGCATCGTGAAGGTCAATTATCTCCATGTTTAGCCTGTACTTATGCGCAATATACGAGCTGATCTCAATATCTTCCTCTGAGGAACAATCCATAAACCCCGGCCGGTTCTCTTTGCCGATCCGTATATAAAAAATATCCGGCTTGTAGCCCCAGGATACCAGTAAAGGAATAGTTACGGAACTGTCTACTCCACCCGATACTAAAGATGCTATTTTCACTAATGCTGATTTATTCGGTTCAACGCTGTGCAAAAATACGGAAAATCAATGGATGGGGGGGGTGGGTCCTTAAAAATGATTTTCAGGCTGCCTGGGGTATATATTTAAAATGTTTTCCTCTTTTAGCGACCTGGGTATACTATAAGTCAATTCATAAAAGCCTGGATGGTAGGATAAGGTGTGAGTGCGTGCATTGATAAATACGTATAATGTTTCCGGTTGCGAAGTATCTATTTTATCAAAAGACGGCCATTGCTGATATTTAATGAAAGAATAAGACACGTCTTTGATCGTGTTTTTCATGGCTTTTTCCATATCCTTCCCTGTGGAACTGAGTATGCAAAACCTGAGCGGAGCGCTCAGCTCTTTACTTAGCATGACCATAAGATCTGTCCAGTGTACATATCCGATTTCTTTTTCCGCATTTTTCGGGATAAACACCATCACCTGCCGGGTCAAATTCAATGGCCTGGGAAGATTGCTGACAATTATCGAGCAAAACGTATTATTCAAGATCGATTCAAGCATATTACTAAACACTTTGTTTAGTTCTTTTGCTTCTTTTCCGCTCCAGCCCAAAATGATATCCGAGATATTCAATTCCCTGGAAATCCTGGCTATGGCTGTGGGAATATTCACGTCTATGCGTGTAATCCCCTGTACCTGAACATTTGCTGAAGCAGCTTGTTCGTTGATGTTTTGGATGATGGCCTTGTTGGAAATAATTGAATTTTCAGCTTCTTTATCATCCTTAACAATGGCGAAGGGATAAATCGGATCCTTTCTATCCGGCTTATGAAGCAATATAGCCAGATCGATCAATTTTTCAATGTTTTCCGGATTTGCTATGGGGATCAGAATTCGGCAGGTTTCGTATTTCGGACATTCATACGAGCTATTGCTCATCTCTATGGCAAGTTTTATGCCGGCCTTTTCAGTAATGTAGGAGCTGAATAGGGAGGAAACCATGATCAGCAAAATGGTTGCATTGAAAATGTCATTACTAAAAACACCATAGTCTACCCCGATCAAAACAATAGCCAGGGTTGCAGCAGCCCGTGCAGAAGTTAAGCCAAAGATCGTGTTCATCTCGTTTTTGGTTTGCCGGAAAAACAGCTTGATTAGCCAGGAAGCAATCCATTTACTGCTAATAGCCAGGGCAATAAACAATACGGCATATAAAACAGGCTGATAAGCTGAAAAAAGAATATTCAGGTTTACCAGCATCCCTACACTGATAAGAAAAAATGGGATAAACAATGTATGGCCCACAAAGTCAATCCTGTTCATAAGCGTGGATGAAGCCGGTATAAGCTTGTTTAATGCCAGCCCTGCAAAAAAAGCGCCGATGATAGGTTCTGCACCGGCGAGCTCGGCAAGATAAGCAGAGGCAAAAAGTATTGAAAGTGTAAAAAGAAATTGCAGGTTCCCATCACTGGCTATTGTTCGGAAAAACCACCGGCTAATCCTGGGGATCAGAAAAAACATGGCAAAGGCAAAAAGGCTGAAATATAATACGAAACGGAGGATAAAGGCGGTATTTTCAGGCTCACTGATCAGGGTCGTCAGAAATGCCAGTATGATCAACACCAGGGTATCGGTGATGATCGTCCCACTAATAGCCGTAATTACAGCCGGTGTCTTGGTGATGCCCAGCTTGCTGGCTACCGGAAATGCGATCAGGGTGTTGGAAGCCAGCATTATCCCCAAAAGAGTTGCCGGTATTTCGTTTAAGGATAGAAGCATAGTGCCTGCCAGATAACCAAAAAGAAAAGGGATGGCAAATGTGGCTATACCAAAAAAGATGGCTTTTATACTGTTTTTGCGTAATTCTACAAACTCTACCTCCAAACCGGCTAAAAACATAATATATAATAAGCCTACTTTGCTGAATAACTCAATGGTGTCACTTTCCGGAATGATGTTAAAGGCATGAGGACTTATGATAATCCCTGCAACGATCAGTCCTACAATGTCAGGAATGCTGCTTTTACGTAATAGTACCGGAATCAGCAGTACGATAATAAGTACTATCGTAAAGATCAGAATGGGATCACTTACAGGATTGAAAAAGTCATGCATTAATTATCTCTTTTTGGAAAATTAAATTGTCATGGCATTTATAAAAAAATAACACAAAAGGGGATAAAAAGTTTAGCAGATATCCGCATGGCTTGTCATTGAGGCAAGAACATATTTATCTTATGGATTTCCTTGTCACCGGATATCACACCACATCATTTTTTCATCATTCAGATAGGCTTCCAGCCGGTCTCCGATCTTTACAGGCCCCACCCCGGAAGGGGTTCCTGTAAATATCAGATCGCCGGTTTTCAGGGTCATGTATTTTGAAACATAGCTGATCAGCTCTTCGAAGCTGAAGATCATGCCGGAGGCCTTGTCATCTTGCACTTTTTGGCCGTTCTTCAACAGCTGAAAATGGATTTGCCCGGGAGATCGTTCTTTTAAAGGTACAAACCGGCTGATAGGTGCCGACCAGTCAAAGGCCTTGGCAATTTCCCATGGCAGGCCTTTTTCTTTGCATTCGCGCTGCAGGTCACGTGCTGTAAAGTCTATGCCTAATGCCAGCTCATTGTAATAAGCCGGAGCATACTTCCGGCTGATATGCTTGCCTACTTTGTTGATGCGGATCACCAACTCCAGCTCATAATGAATATCCTGCGAAAAGTCAGGGTAAAAAAAGGGCCGGTTTTTTTGCAATAAAGAAGATTCCGGTTTCAGAAAAAATACCGGAGCTTCAGGTACCGGGTTATCCAGCTCCAGGGCATGATCCCGGTAGTTCCTGCCGATGCAAATGACTTTCATTGCTTGTTGATATTAACCGAGTCCTGATTGAATCCCCTGAGCTTGATCTTGGTGATCAGCTTTTTCGTGCTGTTTGGAAAGTCCGCTTTCATCATCCAGTCGTAATATTGCGGCTCCCGCTGAAATACCTCTTCTACAATCTGCCCCTTGTATTTGCCGAAGTTAAACACTTCCTGGTCTTTCTCATTATATATGATCTGCCCCATCAGGTCCGCATTGCGATTGTACTTGGAAAAGCTGTCCAGCGCATCCATGTTATTGATCACCGGCCGGCTGATATTGCCTTCTTTGTCTTCAAACTCCACGTCCCGGTATTTGTCCAGCATGGCTCTTAATATCTCATAGGTGGCGACAGTGTCGGCCTCAGCACTGTGCGCATTTTCCAGGTTGGCGCCACAGTAAAACTTATAGGCTGCCTTTAAAGTCCGTTGCTCCATCTTATGAAAAATGTTCTGAACATCAATAATACGACGGTCTTTGATGGTAAACTCTATACCACTTCTCAGAAAAGCCTCAACCAATATGGGAATATCAAACTTCATCAGATTATAACCGGCCAAATCGCTGCTCCCTATAAAAGTGGCTATTTTTGAACTGACTTCCTCAAAAGTGGGCTCATTTTTGAGCATTTCGTTGGAAAGCCCGTGTACTTTTTCTGCCTCTTTACTTACCGGTATTTCCGGATTGATCCGTTGGGTGTAGTTTGTTTTCTGACCATCCGTGTGGATTTTTAGCATGCTGATCTCTACAATTCTGTCTTTCATGATGTTCGTGCCTGTGGTTTCCAGATCGAAAAATACCAGGGGCTTGGTGAGGTTTAAATCCATAACTTATTCGCTTTCTTTGGTTTTTATTTTTATGTCCTGATTGATGATCTTGTTTTTCTTTTGTGCTCCGGAAAGTTCCACATGGATCTGTTCGCTGCGGTATCCCGGATAATGAAAATGCACTTCATAATCTCCCGGCGGAAGTTTTATATGAAAATTTCCTTCCACCGGATCAACTTCCCATTTCCCGGAGGGCTCCCGGGTTTCTGTGTGGAATACTTCGATCTCTACATCTGTATAGGGAAGTATTGAAACGGAAGTGGCCGCTTCATTGGAAGTATCGCTTGCTGTATCTTCCCAGGCTGAGTTGATCCCTTCAATGGTTATTGATCCTTTTACATGGCTGTACCGGCTGTTGGTATCCGGCAGGGTTATTCTGTAAATATCCAGGTCTCCATAGCCTCCGGATTTTAAAAAGGATTTATATGCATATCGCATGTCTTGCGTAAATGTAATGCTTTTGTCGTCTATGGTAGTATTTATAGGATATCCAATATTCCTTACCTTATAGTTGTGATTGGTATCTGTACTAAACGGAGTGATCATCAGATCATACCCTCCCATAGAGTTATGGCCTTCGGAAGCAAAGACAAGATAGTTTTCATCAGGGGTAAGCACAGGATAGGCATCATTATAGGCTGTGTTGATCTGCGGGCCCATTTTTTCAGGCTCCGACCATTGACCTTCGTCGGGATCTCGTTGACTTATATACAGGTTGAAGTTGCTGTTATCTTCTCCGGTAGTAGCGGAAAAAATGATAAGATCTTCGTTTTTGGATATGCAGGCTCCGTTCATATCGTACTTTTCTTTATTGATCACTTTTTCACTGTAGGGCTCGGGGCGGGAAAAGTGCCTGCGTTGATGTTCGGCATGCAATATAAAGCGATTTCCTTGTTCAGGCTCATAGATCAGCAACAATTGGTTTCCGTCGGGGGTCATAGACACTCCGTATTCGCTTGCCCGGGTATTTATTCTTCCGCTTGATATCCGTCTGGCACGCCTCCAGCTTTCGTTATGCCGCCTGCTTTTCCACAAGTCGGCATTATAACGCCCTTTAAGTGTGATATGTCTGGCTGAATTTCCGGGGCGCTCGGTAGTGAATATCAATCGGGATTCATCACCGGTCACCAGTGGAAAGAAATCAGCATGTTCGGAATTGATCGCTGCTCCTGCATTTTCGATCTTTGCCTTTACCGTGTCGTGCATCAGGCTGTCTGCATTATGACACATCGCTAGCAATCTGGCGGCCGGGATGCGGTTGCCCCTGCCTTCCGGATTTTGTTCCTGATACCGCTGAAGCGCGATCTCTGCACTGTCAATGTGCCCTGTTGCCAGATAGGCACGCCCCAGATCATACCATACCCGGCTCTCCTCATAATCTATATTTTTGGTAAGTGACGATAAAACAGGTATCGCACGGCTTTTATCCTCGTGCAGGTTCAGATGACAGCGGGCAATCTGGTGTTTATAAAATGGGTTCTGCGGATCACGCTGTGAAAGCGCACGATATTCTACCAAAGCTTCCCTGTAATTGTTGAAATTCATGCAAAGCTCAGCAAATTTTTTGCTGCCACCTTCTTTATAAGGCTCAAATTCCTGGGCACTCAAAATATTAATAAACAGAAACAATATAAGTACGCCAATGGATTTTTCCATATTCTGATCATGCTTTTCCCTGACGATTCTACGGATCTTCCCGGAACCATCAGCATTATTTTAAAAGGTTAAAGATAATGCTTTTTGGGAAACTGTCTTAAAGGCTTCTGTCAGGGTTGAAATTTTCGAGATATTCGGCCATTTTTGCCAGGTACAAGCCGCCCATAGCCCCATCTACCATGCGATGATCATAAGAAAGCGAAAGTACCATCATATGGCGAATCGCGATAGTATCTCCCAACTCCGTTTCAATAACGACAGGCCGTTTTTTGATTGCTCCCAGAGCCAGGATCGCAACCTGCGGTTGATTGATAATAGGGGAGCCGGTAATATTTCCAAAGGAGCCTAAATTGGTAACGGTAAATGTGCCTCCCTGTATTTCATCCGGCTTAAGCTTATTCGCCCGGGCACGCCCGGCCAGATCGTTCACCTCTTTTGTCAGTCCCAGCAGGTTTTTCCGGTCTGCATCGTTGATCACCGGAACGATCAGGTTTCCATTGGGAAGGGCTGTTGCCATCCCTATATTGATCTTTTTACGGTAGATCATCGTATAGCCGTCAACCGAACCGTTCACTCCCGGGAAATCTTTCAGGGCCTTTACAGCCGCTTCGATCAAGATGGGGGTGAAGGTAAGTTTTGCGCCTTCTTTTTCACGGAAATATTCTTTATGTTGGTTTCGCCATTTCACTACCCGTGTCATATCCACTTCATGATATGAAGTAACATGAGGGGATATCTGCCTGGAAGAGACCATATGATCAGCGATAAGCTTGCGCATACGATCCATCTCAACGATCTCGTCGGCATCCCCCGCAGCGGGTTTCGGCGTTTTTGAAGCCGGAGCTTCGGGAACAGATGCCCCCGGCTGTGCCTGGCCTTTAGCCTGGGAAGCGGGTGCTGAAGTACTGAGTTTGCCTTTATGCCGCTTGTCCAAATAAGCCAGAATATCTTCTTTGGTTACGCGTCCGCCTTGTCCGCTGCCTTTTATGTTTTCCAACTCCTGAAGAGAGATGTTTTCTTTTTTGGCAATATTTTTTACCAAAGGAGAATAAAACCGTTCGCTTTCGCTGTATGCCGACGGGCCCTTTTCCTGCACTGCCTCTTCTTGTTCTGCCCCCGGGGCTGTCTCTTTTCCGGAACTTTTCTGAACTTCCTCCCTGTTATCTGCGGATGCCTTTGGGCGAGCCTCAGAGGATGCCTGTTCCCGGGCAGAAGATCCCGGATCCGCTGTCTCGTCTTCCCCTTCTGTTTCTTGAGGTTCTTCCCCCTCAACCTCAATCACAGCAATTACTCTACCTACTTCTACGGTTTCTCCCTCTCCAATCAATATCTTGCTGAGCTTACCTTCTACCGGGGAAGGTATCTCGGAATCTACTTTATCGGTAGCTAATTCACAAATGGAATCATCTTCTTCTACCTGATCGCCTTCTTGCTTTAACCATTTGGTGATGGTTGCTTCTATGACACTCTCGCCCATCTTGGGCATGGTGATCTCAAAATTTGCCATTTTTGTGCTGCTTTGTGAACAATCTTCTTCTTTTTTGTAATAACCATAACAATCATTATGCATTTTGGTTTGCTATAAGGCGTTTTTCCTCCCCCTCCCTCAAAACCCTAAAAAGTAAATGGCCTCGATTCACTTAAACAACCATCGGTAAAAAGGTCACCATCGGTCATCTCTTGCTGATGCAATATTATGAATAAAAATGAGTGTATTTGAATCTTAAATCACAATTGTCCGATTTATAAGGGGCTCAATCATAACAACGATTCCGCGATACTATTTATAAGCTCGGAGCCATGTCAACGTTTACAGCCGGATCATCTCACCCACGCCAATAGGGAAATTAAATCCAAACCAGATAAATAACAGCAGCACCCACATAATAAACAGAATAGTGGCATAAGGCACCAGCAATGAAAGGATAGTTCCGATCTTCAATCGTTTATCATACTGGTGTATCCATCCGATAAGCAGCGGGAAATAGACATATAGAGGAGATACGCTATTGGTGATGGAATCGCCTACACGGTACATAAGTTGCACAAAGGCCGGACTGTAACCCAGTTGTGCCAGCATAGGGATAAAGATCGGGGCGAAAATAGCCCATTTTGCGGATCCACTGCCCAGAAAGATATTTAGTCCTGCGATCAGGATAATAAACATAACAAACAAAAAGGGACCGGTTAGTCCGGTTATTTCCAGGAATTTAGCACCGTTGATCGCCAGAATGGTATCCAGATTGGACCAGCTAAACAACTCAATAAACTGAGCGACTACCAGCATGAGTACAATATATCCTGCCACCCCGTGCATCAT
>JAWOBQ010000303.1:0-4871 GCA_046484255.1 Bacteroidales bacterium
GGCCGATTTTCGGGCCAACACTTTCATTTTATGATTAAGCCGTACATGATACTTATGTGGCTTGGGGCCAAAAACACGGCCTCCCCCGCGAAAGATAGGCGACTTAATATCACCTGAACGTGCTGTTCCTAAGCCTTTTTGGCGTTTGATCTTACGACGGCTTCCACTAAGCTGTGAACGCTCTTTCGCACTATGAGTACCCTGACGCTTATGCGCCATATAGCGTTTTACATCAAGATATATGACATGATCATTAGGCTCTACACCGTAGATCTCGTCAGCCAGGGTAACTTTCCGGGCGGTTTTTTCACCTTTTATATTATATACTTCTAACTCCATCTTTCCACAATTACATATGAACCTTTGGGTCCGGGAACAGCTCCCTTTACCAAAATCAGATTATTTTTCTTGTCGATCTTCATTACTTGCAGATTGATCATCTTCACGCGATCGCTTCCCTTTCTTCCGGCCATCCGCATTCCTTTAAACACACGGGAGGGATATGAGGAAGCCCCTATTGACCCGGGCGCTCTCAATCTGTCCTTCTGACCATGCGTTTTATCGCCCACCCCATGAAACCCATAGCGTTTCATCACACCGGTAAACCCTTTTCCCTTGGTATAACCAACTACATCAACAAACTCCCCTTCTATAAATACCTCTACGGTGAGCTCATCACCGAATTTCTTTTTCTCCTCAAAACGGGTAAACTCAGCAATCTTACGCTTGGGCGTGGTTTTGGCTTTTTTAAAGTGACCCATGCCGGCTTTGTTAACGTGCTTTTCACTAACATCCTCATAGGCCAGCTGTATGGCTTCATATCCATCATTTTCAACGGACTTGACCTGGGTTACAACACAAGGACCAGCCTGAATAACAGTACACGGGATATTCTTCCCGTTCTGATCAAACAAGCTTGTCATTCCTATTTTTTTTCCGATTAATCCAGACATTATTTCAATTTTTTAGCTGTCTTACGTTCATTACACTTTGATCTCCACCTCTACCCCACTGGGAAGCTCAAGTTTCATCAGAGCATCAATGGTTTTGGAGGTGGTACTGTATATATCCAGCAATCGTTTGTATGAGTTAAGCTCAAATTGCTCACGTGATTTCTTATTTACAAACGTAGAGCGCAATACAGTAAACACCCGTTTATTTGTTGGCAATGGAATGGGGCCACTTACAACAGCGCCTGTAGATTTTACAGTTTTTACAATCTTATCGGCTGATTTATCCACGAGATTGTAATCGTACGACTTTAATTTTATTCTAATCTTTTGACTCACCTTATGTTCGTTTTAGATTTAACTAATTAACTTCTATTCCTTTAACCTTTTTAAGCACCTGTTCGGTCACTTCATCGGAGCACTTGGCAAAATGGGAAAACTCCATGCTTGAAGTCGCTCTTCCTGAAGCTAACGTTCTGAGCTTGGTAACATAACCAAACATTTCAGCCAAAGGAACTTCAGCATCAATAATTTGCGTTCCTGATTTGGCACTCACTTTATTCAGATTTCCTCTTCGCCGGTTCAAATCACTAATGATATCGCCCATGTATTCTTCAGGGGTAACCACCTCGAGTTTCATAACAGGTTCCATCAATATTTTATCCAGTTTTGCCACAGCGGCTCTGAAAGCATTTCTTGCACATACTTCAAACGCCAACTGGTCAGAGTCAACGGGATGGTATGAGCCATCAAGGAGGCGGACCCGCATACTTTGTATTTCAAATCCGGCCAGCGGGCCATTCAGCATTGCATTTTTAAACCCCTGCTCCACCGCGGGAATAAATTCCCTGGGGATATTTCCTCCTTTGATCTCATCCAGAAACTCCAATCCTTCTTCTTGTTCTTCAAGGGGTTCACTAACTTCCACTTTAATATCGGCAAACTTTCCACGCCCTCCGGTTTGTTTTTTATACACTTCACGATGAACAACCGATCCTTCCAGGGCTTCTTTATAAGTAACCTGGGGTTCACCCTGATTACATTCCACTTTAAACTCCCGTTTTAAGCGATCGATCAACACTTCCAGGTGCAATTCCCCCATTCCGCTGATAATCGTTTGGCCGGTATCGTCATCGGTATGTATCTTGAAAGTGGGGTCTTCTTCGGCCAGTTTAGCCAGGGCTGTTGTAAGCTTTTCCAATTCTTTTTGCGATTTGGGCTCCACGGCTACACTCACCACGGGCTCCGGGAATTCCATATTTTCCAGGGTAATGGGGTATTTTTCATCGCAAAGCGTATCGCCGGTATTGATCGTTTTGAAACCAACAGCAGCAGCAATATCCCCGGCTTCAATACGCTGCAGGGGTTCTCTTTTATTGGCATGCATCTGGAGAATGCGGGATATACGTTCTTTTTTTCCTG
Source organism: Bacteroidales bacterium (assembly GCA_046484255.1). Classification (GTDB taxonomy): domain Bacteria; phylum Bacteroidota; class Bacteroidia; order Bacteroidales; family PWNQ01; genus PWNQ01. The sequence continues at coordinate 2,373 of JAWOBQ010000303.1, forward strand.
TGGAAGCATTCAACACATAAGACCCGGCCTGAATCTGCCCGGAATAAATCCGAAAGAAAGCGATCCTTCCCACGTGTGGATCAGTAGCGATTTTAAATGCCAGTGCAGACATACGATGGTCTCCGGAGGGCTCTCGTTGCTCAGGCTCATTTGTTTTCGGGTTTATCCCTTCCACCGCCGCCACCTCTACAGGGCTTGGCAAGTATCGCACTACTGCATCCAGCAATCGCTGAACCCCTTTATTCTTAAAAGCCGATCCACAAAGGACCGGGGTAATCCGCAACTCCAGGGTTGCTTTACGAACCGCCTGGATGATCTCTTCTTTAGATATGGTGCCGGGGTCTTCCATAAATTTCTCAAATAACTCATCATTCTCTTCAGCAACCCCTTCAATTAATATTGTTCTGTATTTTTCTGCAATTTCTTTCAGCTCTTCCGGGATATCTACTTCTACATATTTTACTCCCTGTGAGGTATCATCCCATTCATAGGCTTTATTTTCAATAAGATCGATCACGCCACGGAAGTTATCTTCTTGTCCGATAGGGATCTGTAATGGCACCGGATGGGCATTGATCTTATCTTTCATATCCGCCAGCACATTATAAAAATCAGCTCCGGAACGGTCCATTTTATTGATAAAACTCAAGCGCGGTACCTGGTATTTATCGGCCTGCCGCCAAACAGTTTCGCTTTGCGGCTCTACGCCTCCTACAGCACAGAAAAGAGCAATCGCACCATCCAGCACGCGCAAAGATCGCTCCACCTCAACGGTAAAGTCAACATGCCCGGGAGTATCGATAATATTGATCTTATAAGCCTTTTCCGCATAATCCCAGTAAACGGTAGTGGCTGCCGAGGTGATCGTGATGCCTCGCTCTTGCTCCTGCTCCATCCAATCCATGGTAGCCCCTCCATCATGAACCTCTCCCATTTTATGACTTTTCCCGGTATAATACAATATGCGCTCGGTCGTGGTTGTCTTACCGGCGTCAATATGGGCCATAATCCCAATGTTACGTGTATTATATAGCTTTTTGTTCACTCCCATCGTGTGGTTTTACTTTTCTCGCCGTTTCTAAAATTTAAAATGTGAGAATGCTTTATTAGCCTCCGCCATACGGTGTGTCTCTTCTTTTCGCTTAAATGCAGCACCTTCTTCTTTATATGCCGACATGATCTCGCCGGACAGCCGATCGGCCATCGTTTTTTCATGACGCTTACGGGCAAATTTGATCATGTTTTTCATGCCAATCGATTGCTTTCGTGAAGGAGGTATCTCCGTTGGAATTTGAAAAGTCGCACCTCCAATCCTCCGGGATTTCACCTCCACATTCGGGGTGATATTCGTCAAGGCTTTTTTCCACACCTCCACCGGATTCTCTTCGCCCATTTTTTCGTTTACAATGTCCATGGCATCATAAAAGATCCGGAAGGCCTGGGTCTTTTTTCCCTTTAGCATCAGGTTATTTACAAATTTTGTCACAATAACCTCTTTATATTTCGGATCCGGAAGGATTATCTTCTTTTTCGCTTTTGATTTCCTCATTGTAAAAACAACTTAACGGTTATTATTTCTTAGTTTTAGGTCTCTTGGTTCCATATTTTGAGCGTCGCTGAGTACGGTCTTCCACTCCGGAAGTATCTAAAGAACCTCTTATGATATGATAACGTACACCGGGAAGGTCTTTTACCCTTCCACCACGGATCAATACAATAGAGTGTTCCTGCAGATTGTGACCCTCGCCGGGAATATAAGCATTCACTTCCTTCCCGTTGGTTAAACGAACCCGCGCAACCTTCCGCATGGCAGAATTCGGCTTTTTTGGAGTGGTAGTATATACCCTTACACATACTCCCCTGCGCTGAGGAGAAGAATCTAAAGCAGGTGATTTGCTTTTTTCCAAAATTTGCTTGCGACCTTTTCTTACAAGCTGTTGAATTGTTGGCATATTTCTCTGTTTAATTAATCTTTTTATTGCCTCCGTTTAAGGGCTGCAAAGCTAATTAATTTTACTATCTGTTGATGAAAAAAAATTCGGAATGGGATAAATGAAGATACTTGAAGCCCTTTTACCGGCTTGTAAACCTAAGGCGGTATGCAGAGAACCTATATTCGCCTTCACTTATCAGGTTCCGAAAAAAATTTCGTTTTTCGTTGTAAAACAAAGAATTATTGCTAATCCCTTATTTTGCGGTTGCAAAGAAAAACATTTATTTTCATATAGACAAATGTTTTTAAATTTTTTTCCCATTTATCCGGAACTTTTTTTTTAACCCCCCGAAATAAAGTAGTCAACCCTTAATTATCAATACTATAATACTGCCCGAAAAAGATTCAATACAGACAAGAATCCCACTCCTTCACCGGCAGCCGCATTGATCCATGATGCATTCGAAAAAACGCAAGGCATTGCAACCCTTTTTAGGCCGGACTCAAATATAAAAGATTTAAAATTTGAGCAACAACGCAGATATCGGACATTATGGACAAACACT
>JAWOBQ010000320.1:0-5643 GCA_046484255.1 Bacteroidales bacterium
CATCCACACGATGCCTTTCAATATTCTTTAACGCCGCTTTTAAATTAGCTATGTCCTCATGTATGTCTGATATAATGGCAATTTTCATATTTTTCATCCAGGCGTTGATAAGTGGCATCCACACTATTTAAATAGCCCGGATGCAAGCCAATGGGAATAACATGCATTTCTCCCACAAAGCGGGCACTTTCCGGCATCATCATTGCCAGCTTGGGCATTTGAAGGCTTAATGTATAGGTTGCATGGATAACTTTCCCTTCATTTTCATCGGTATATTTGTCGGCATACATTCCTGAAGGGATATCAACAGCAACAACAAGGGCTTCCGAGCGGTTGATCTTTTCGATAGCCTTTCCGGGGAGTCCCCTGACCGGCCTTCCCAGGCCGGAACCAAATATAGCATCAACGACCAGCGTGCCGGAACCGGGAGCCGGAATATATTGCTCTTCGGTCACTATCTTAACGCTTACTTTTTTCTGCTTGTAGAGAAGATCGAGATTTCGCTGAGCATCTTCACTTAACTTATCACTGAATTTAAGCACAATCACCTGCGTATCCACATCTTTCTCTGCCAGCAGCCGGGCGATCACCATCCCGTCACCGCCGTTATTTCCAACCCCCGTATATACCATTATTTTATATCCGGGAGTTAAGCGCTCATATATCCACTGAAAACAATTGTTCCCGGCTCGTTCCATTAAATCCACCGAAGCCACAGGCTCATGCTTTATCGTATACGCATCAGCCTCAGCAATTTGATCTACAGTAAGTATTTTCATAACATAAGGTTTTGGTTCAAAAATACGCAATCCTGCTAAAAAATGCAAAGCCCGCCTTCACAAAAAACAAGAACAGCATTCCATCCTCAACGGGCCTTGTTGCCTGCTACAGACCAAAGTCCTATTTCACTACGATTTTTTTCCGGAATATATAGCTATCATTACTAACAGCCAGCACATACACTCCGGAAGCAATTCCCTCAACAGAAAGCTGATATTCTGTCTCTACAGCGGAAATCTTTTTATCCCGGTATACTTTTCCCTTCATATCCATAACACGAATACGCAGGTTTTTATTGTTTATCTCTGCCGGCAGCTGTACACACAGATTTCGCTGAACCGGATTGGGGTACACCTTGATATTCTGCTGATGGACACTACAGGATATACTGCTAAGGGGGACAAGTTCTACATTAAGCGGCTGATGCTGATAGTTCGCCATGGTCAGGGGGATCTTACCTGTTTTATACCCCGGCTTTGAAAACGAGAGCGTATAACTTCCTGCGTCAAACCAGCGATGGTAATACCCGTCCTGTGCCCTGCTGTATATATGGGTACTGTCGGCATCCATCCCATCAACAAACACTTTTGCCTTGAGGGGTTTTCCGCTGGCCGAGTCTGTTATCCTTCCAGATACTCCATAGACAGCCTGTTCTGCATAATTCAAAAGTGATCGTTTGTTATAATTCCACAATTGCTTCAATGCTGTTTCCGGGGTAATTTTCTGATAAGAAAGTTCCAGTGTCATTTCCCGTCCCCCCTGAAAGAAATTCATATAATCCTGTCTTCCCCCGCTAATGCTATACCAATCATAACCATTGGTCACACCACCGGGGAATGCCGGATCGTTAAAATAATTTGCCGGGCTGTATTTCCTAGCGGTATCTGCATATTCCTGTCCCACATGCAGCCACCAGTTTTCATTGGCATGGGTATTAGCCCATGTATCCCAGGGATAGTTAACCACTTCTGCACCGCTGTGAATATTGGAAGACATATGGAATCCCATGCTGTCGGCAAGATCCATAAAGGCATTTGTTTCAGGCTGCCAGGCATATCCGTCGGGGTGCGGCCCGGCTTCGGGATCAGGAAAATTCCGGTTCAGGTCCACTCCGTTGCTATTGGTACGTGTTGCTCCGCTGATAGTTTGGTTTCCTCCGGCATACATACCATCAGGATTGGCAAGGGGATTGATACAGATCTTGATATTATCCACCAGATCAGTGATCCGTGGCTTCTGCCCATAGGCATTCAGCAGGGTATCGATCAAATTCATCATCAGGATAAAACCACCGGTTTCATCGCCATGCATGCTGGACGTATACAGAAAAACCGGATTCCGGCCCACGGAGTCCGGTTCATTATGAATAACCATCATCAGCAACTGCCGGCCGGAAGGGAGTACTTTAAACGTATCCAGCCGGCATATAGAAGGAAAGGCCATCGCATAGTTGTGCATCATGGTTTGGTATGCATCATAGGTAGGATAGGAAGTTAAAGGAGCTTTGAGCTGATCCGCGGATCTATCCATAGTAAGCGCGGCTCTCTGCTCATTGGGGTGGGGCAACAGGTAAAAATCTACCTGCTGCTTTTTCAGTCCGGCCATGCCATCGGCATTGACATAAGCGATTATTCCCTCTCCGGAAGGCTTTTCAGGGTAAACGCCTTGTATCCCCACAATTTGATCCGGCACAGGAATGTGTACCACCCATTCTTTTTCTCTGATTTTTTGTGAAAATGCCAAAGAGGAAAAGATCAGGCAAACAACCAGTGCAATACTATGTTTGATTTTCATTTTCAATAGCTTCCACCGCTTTCCGGATTTGAAGGTTCACTGCTTTATTCACTTTAGCCAACGGCAGTCTTAATGTATTCCGGCATTTTCCGATAACTTCCAGGGCTGCTTTTATACCGGCAGGATTTCCATCGGCAAAAATAGCCCCAATAAGCCTGTATAACTTATAATGGTACTTTCGTGCCTGTTGTATATCACCGCCAAGCGCCAGCCTCACCATTTCCGAGAAATCAAACGGATAAATATTGGCTACAACGGATATCACGCCCTGTCCGCCAGCAGCAATAAGCGGAAGGGTAAGCGCATCTTCTCCCGAAAGCACCAGAAAATCTTCCGGGCTTTCATGGATAATCTGCATCACCTGACCCATATCACCGGAGGCTTCTTTAACACCGATAATATTTTCAAAATCCTCAGCCAGCCGGATAATCGTACTAGCTGACATGTTCGTCCCCGTCCTGCCGGGAACATTATAAAGAATAACCGGTACCGGGGAGGCATCGGCTATTGCCCTGAAATGCAAATATTGCCCTTTCGGCTGGGGCTTGTTGTAATAGGGTGTCACCGAAAGAATCGCATCCACCCCTTCAAAATTCATTTTTGTCAGCTTTTCAACAACCATATAAGTATGCGTACCCCCGACCCCTGCAACAACAGGAACACGACGATCTACTTTGCTGATAATAAAGTTCAGCAATGTCATTTGTTCGTTTTCTGTCAAAGCAGGATATTCCGAGGTGGTTCCCAGCGCAACCACATAATCGATACCATTTTTTATATGATAATCTATCAAGCGCTCCAAAGATCGAAAATCTATGGTTCCATACTTATGAAAAGGAGTGACCAGGGCAACTCCTGTACCTTTAAACATATCATTCATAACCGGCAGTATTTATTTTTTTTAAATATTTTTCAACTTCCCTTATATAATTATCCAAATTCCTGGAGTCCGCGTTCTTACATGAAAGCATAAAATCATAATATTTCACCCGTTCTTCTTTATACAAGCCTACTTTCATCGAAGCTTTAGAAGTAGCTACCACATAAAGGGTTTCTTTCCGGGGCTCCAGGCAAAGATCGATCAACAGGTCAAACGGTTTTCTCTGAAAATCCCTGATTTTCTTTCCCTGTGGGATACTGTACCAATTAAGCATTTTTTTCGGAACAAAGTCAACTGACAGCCTGGGCATACAAAAATGCGGAATTTCCTTATGTGGGAAAAACAGCAACATATTCACCTCTTTCCCTTCTTGCTGGAGTTTATGCATATATGCTTCCAGCTTTTTTAAATGCTCTTCATTTCTGGCAAACCCCAGCAGCCCGATCTTTACGGCCCCGGAAAAATCCGGATTGGTATAGTGCCGGGTTACCAATTTTTCATCCTTAGTCAGCTTACGCTTATACAACCAGTTTTTTATAATTTTTAACACTTGCTTTCCCTCCTGCTTCCTTTTTGCGGTAAATATAATAAGAATTGCCAAAATGTATCTTTATTCAATGAACCCGGTCTAAAAACACTAAATTTATCACAGCCGCTGAAAATCAAATGTGACCTTTTTAAACTGGACTCTTCAATTAAAGGCTATAACCGGCCTTAACTCCCTGGTGTCCCTGGCATCCTACCGCCCCAAACGGCATTTCATTGAATCCGCGTGATCCTGTTCTTTTTTGCTAAATGATACACCTTTGCATATTCCCGCTGAGCATTTTTTCAGGCAACAACAGCTCTATCTACGCCATAAAGCCCATGATCGTTTCTGATATTTATTAAACAATTAAACATAAGCGCATTGCACAAAAATACGAAAAAAAATGATCGTATTCGGCCCTGTAGAGACAGCTATTGTGTTACACTATTTATATGTACCGGAAACACAGAAGCTTTTGACCTCTCAGCATATAATCGTAGCAAGAATGCTTCTGGGCCCGGCCTTATCGCGGAATTCACCAAGATAGATCCCCTGCCAGACGCCCATGTTCAACATATGATTGGTGATGGGAATGGAAACCGAACTCCCCAGCAGGGAAGCCTTGATATGTGCCGGCATATCATCCGGCCCTTCTATAGTGTGCGTATAGCCCGGCCATTGTTCCGGTACCATCTCGTCGATAAAACCTTGCATGTCATGACGTACCGACAAGTCGGCATTTTCGTTGATTGTAAGGCCTGCTGATGTATGCTGTATAAATAAATGAAGAAGCCCGGTCGAAGGAAGACGACCCAACTGTGAGAGTATATCTTCCGTAACCAGATGAATGCCACGCGAGAAGGGGCCTATGCGAATCTCTATCTGTAGCTGTCGGTTCATTTTTGACTGCCATGTTTGGTGCAAAGATAATTGACTCTGGTCTAAAAACACAAAATTTATCACAGCTGCTAAAAATCAGCTTTACCCCCATCCCGGAAAGTGGCTGATTGTCAGCGGATTCACCCTTTAGAGTTTGGGATAAATAGCCGCTGAAAATCAAATGTGACCTTTTTAGACCAACTCATTTTTGGTCATTTTAGCTCAATTACAGATTTCTTAAAAAAGGGAACTTTAAAATTTCTAATTGATCTCATTGACCGAATTGACTGTACAAAATTAATATGTTAATCTTTGTCCAACGAATTAAGGGGCTAATACACGTTAATGCGATGATGCGAGAGTGCGAACTGAGCGAATGAAGCGTCCCGATAGCTATCGGGATTAGAGAACGAAGAGACTAAGAAAAAAAGTGAACCCCGGTGAAACAGCTTCTAACGTCGCGTTTTACGCCTGCCTTGTGAAATACGAAGTAAATTTCTACAGGGGGGCAAAGCAAGGAACACCGAACACCGAACAAAAATTTAAACATCTGAAAATAATTTCTAATATTATACCGGATTTAAAAAATCAAAAAAAAACCTATATTTGGCCACCAAAACCAAAACGTTCTCCATAATGGAACAGATTATACATGTAATTGATAATATCATCAGTGGTTATAATGAATTTGTCGGGGGATATTTATTGCTTTTTTTATTGGTTCCCACGTGCATTTACTTTACCTTTCGTTTCATATTTCTACAGACAACGGGTTTTCGTC
>JAWOBQ010000347.1:0-3486 GCA_046484255.1 Bacteroidales bacterium
CTGGTCTGTAGCTAGAGACGGAGGACCACGAAGAGTGGCCAGGGAAGATATGATGTTTGATGAATAACGCATTTTTTTATCAGAAGAAAACCTCCTGTTGAAACCATTTGCATAAGAGCTAATCCTTTTCGCATAAAGATAAAGATTTCAATGAGCAGGAAAAACCTAAACATAATAAGGAAAGATCTATGAACAAAGATAAAACCCGTTCAGGAAGTCAGTTGGAAGAAGTATTGCATTCCGGTGAATTTGCCCTGACCGGCGAGTTAGGGCCACCCAAAAGTGCAGACAAGGAAAACATTATAAAAAAGGCCGGATACTTGCACGCTTGTGTTGATGCGGTAAATATTACGGATAATCAAACGGCCATTGCCCGGATGTCGTCTATAGCGGCAGGACTAATCGCGTTACAAGAAGGTCTTGAGCCGGTAATACAGATCACTACACGCGACAGGAACCGTCTGGCAATCCAAAGTGATGTGCTGGGAGCGGCAGCTTTGGGCATCAGGAACATATTATGCCTTTCCGGCGATCATCAATCATTCGGGAATCATCCTACGGCAAAAAATGTTTTTGATATCGACTCTGTACAGCTTGTCCATATGCTTTATAAAATGCGTGAAAAGCAGCAATTTGAATGTGGCGACCCGATCAGGAATGGCAAAAAAGGGCCTGTGGCCGAGCCGAAGATATTTATCGGAGCTGCGGCCAACCCGTTTGCAGACCCATTAGACTTTCGCGTTATCCGGCTGGAAAAGAAGATCAATGCCGGAGCCGATTTTATCCAAACCCAGGTGATCTATGATATGCAACGCTTTAAGCAATGGATGGAAGAAGTAAAAAAGAAAAAACTGCACGAAAAAGTATATATCCTGGCCGGTATCACGCCCTTGAAGTCTGCACGAATGGCCAGATACATGAAGGATAATGTATCGGGGATCTCCTTTACAGACGATATCATTGAACGCATGGATGCCGCAGAAGACCAAAAAGCGGAAGGTCAGCAGATCGCTTTGGAGCAGATCGAAGAGATGAAAAAGCTGGAAGGCGTGCATGGTGTGCACCTGATGGCCATAGGTGATGAAAAGAGCGTTCCCTCTATTGCAGAAAAAGCCGGTCTGCTCCCCCGCCCTTCCAGATAAACCCCCACGAAGCAACGAGCCCTGACAGGATTGCAAGCCCGCTCAGAACTGAAGGCTGAACGGGCTGAAGGTAATACGATCTAATGAAAGCCGATCCGCAAGGCTTAGCAATAACCCGGACCATAACGAAGGGGTGAAAACCCCGGGAACAAACCAATACAATCAGAAAAATATAAAACGTAAATTTTGATTTGGAATAACTACTGTTTGGTTTTTCCATGAAAAAACCGAACAAAGCAAGTAAAAAAACAACAAAACATGTATATGTTTTCCCAATTTCTCTTTCCATAATGTATCCAAAAAATTCATACGCTTAATTTCACCAGAATTTATAAAAGTGATGAACCGGACCATGACCTTTACCGATCGTATACTGAGCCTCTTCGGCAATGCATGGTGAATATAATCGAGCCCGTTTTTAACGGCCTCATGCATTTCAACACTCTGAGCCAGATGCGCCGTTATTGCTGAAGAAAGTTGGATTGGTTGGGGCTGATGCATTATTGCTAATGCTTAAACAGCGCTTACATCACCATCCAGCTGATATCTTTAGGGAAACACATGCTCGGAAAAGGAAATGACACAGTTTTTTGGGCGTAATCTTGCCCACCCGGCTGCTGCCGTTGATATACTGCTCTTCCATCCCGGCTGGTCTCTCGCGAATTAACGTGAATTTTCCGCCTCCTGTCTTTCTTCTAGTCGCCCACAACGATAAACTGCAAGCCCTCAAAGACCACAAAAAAGGCTTGATGCAAAACCTTTTCCCGCAAGAAGGGCAAAAAGTGCCTAACTACCGCTTTCCTGATTTTGAGGAGTATGGGGAGTGTAAAATCAGGCGTATTGAAAAAAAATATTGATTTGATTTCTGGAATTGCACTAAAAAGCAAGGAATTAGCTGATGATAAATTTGGAACTCCAATTCTAAGGGGTATAAATATTACCGAAGGTCAAATTCGTCATTCAGACGAATCTGCTTTAGATGAATTAATTCTAGCACAATCTGAAAAAATAGAGCAATTGCAACAGCATAAAAAAGGCTTGATGCAGGGGTTGTTTCCGTAATTTCGATCCTGTGTGGTCGACTTCGGATAGGCTCCATAGTATAGATACGTACAATAGCATAAATATATGACCAATTACAACAAAGAAAACGGGCGCAAAAACATGTGTTTGCAGGGGTATGATTATTCCCGCGCGGGTTTGTATTTTTTAACCATTGTGGTACAATACCGGTTGCATTTGTTTGGTGAAATATGGCACGATAGCAAAACGGGTTCGGTCAAAATGGTTTTGAATGATGCCGGAAATATGGTTGCAAAATGGTATTACGAAATGGAACATAAATTTCCCGATAAACGATGCCATGAAATGGTTGTTATGAACAATCATTTTCGTTACATTATTGAAAATATGGAACCGGATACAATAAATCGAAACGCCCACGATATGGAATCGGGCGCCCACGTATCCCCGATGGGCGCCCCAATAACGAACGCCGCCCCAATGACGAACGGCGCCCCAATGACGAACGGGCGCCCCAATGACGGATTATATCCCGAAAACAACAATCCGAAATATGGTATTCATAATAAACGGTATGGTGCAAGCATTGGGAATGTAATGGGTTGGTTTAAAACAATGACAACAAACGAATATATTCGTGGGTAAAAAACAATCATTGGCGGCGGTTCGACGGCAAATTGTGGCAACGGAATTATTACGACCATATTATCCGTAATGACCATGCATATCAATGAATAATGAAATACATTATCAACAACTTTTTTATAGCGCGCTCTTCGGGTTATAAATTGGGAAGAGATCCATTTTTATAATCGAACATATTTATCTGTATCAGGATCCCTAAAGTAATAATACGCTCTTCAACGGTGTTCGGGGCTTCCTCCCTGAACATCAAGTTTTGCTAATTTATACATTTTAAAAAATGAAAATTTTTTAAAACTGGAAATAAAAGGGTTATGGTTCAATTTTGTGGTTCAAAAAACCCTTATTCCATTGATAATCAGCCCGTTAAAAGGTGTTTTGTAGCGAGAGAGAGATTCGAACCCTCGACCTCAGCATTATGAGTGCTGCGCTCTAACCAACTGAGCTATCTCGCCATTTGTATTTTACTGCCTTGATTGTGGTTTTCAATTACGGCTGCAAAAGTAGTAAAACAAATGAATAATAAAACCCTTCTTCAGATATTTTTTGCATATTTTTTCTTAACTATCACCGCATCATCGCATCAACGCATTAACTCATCAACGCATCATCGCATCAACGCATCATCGCATCATCGCATCATCGAATCAACGGCAAATCGCTCTTCCCATTTAATCAT
>JAWOBQ010000357.1:0-2626 GCA_046484255.1 Bacteroidales bacterium
GTAATTATGGGCTCCATGCTTATCTTCCATCTCAATAGCTTGTTGAGAGGTGATCTTTTCTGCCATATCTATTTTCATTTTTATTGCTGTTAGTAAATCTTTTATTTAGCGCCACAAATATAAGATTTCAGCCTGTACTATTATATAAAAAACGGTAAATTATTTATTGAATCCGGTTTGAAAACACAGTCTTTTCATATCCGCTGAAAATCAGCTTTTCCCATCCCTAAAGGGTGGTTGATTTTCTGCGGCTTCACCCTTTAGCGTTCGGGACAAAAAACTGCTAAAAATCAAATATGACCATTTTAGACTGGCCTCTTTATTGCTTAAAAAAAGAAGAATGATGCTGGAAAATTTTATCAGTCAGAATTTTATTAACTTAAGGGCAGCCTCATAAATGGTATCCGCATTGGGGAGGATGGCTTTTTCCAGTATCGGGTTAAATCCAACCGGGGTAAAAGCAGAGCCTATACGCTTAACCGGGGCGTCCAGGAATTGAAAGGCCTCATCGGCAATTATGCCGGCAAGTTCTCCGCCAAAGCCTGATTTTACTTTATCTTCATGTACAATCAAGGCCCGGTTAGTTTTCTTCACCGTATCGATAACGGAAGCTTTGTCAAGTGGTATCAGTGAGCGCAGATCGAGGACTTCCACATCGGCATTTATTTCATCGGCAATTTTTTCAGCAGCTTTCAGGCTTTGATGGACGGTATTTCCATATGTAATGATACTTAAGTCTTTTCCTGCTTTCCGGATTCTTGCTTTACCAAACGGAACCTCAAAGTCGTCGGGGATAGGAGTGGCTGCGATAGGTGCATTGTAAAGAGCTTTGGGTTCCAGGAAAAGAGTAGGGCCTTCCGAGCGCATCGCAGTGCGCAGAAGCCCGGCAGCATCATCCGCAAAAGACGGATACACTACGCGTATGCCGGGAAAGGTAGTTAAAGCCCCTTCGGTGGTTTGTGAATGGTATAAACCTCCACCGATATAACCTCCCGAGGCCAGACGGATCACTACATTAGGAGCAAACTGTCCGTTGGTGCGCCAATATTCATGCGTCATCTCTACAAACTGTTCCATAGCCGGCCAGAAATAATCTGCAAATTCGGCTCCTTCCACTACTATGCGAATATCGTTGCGATAGCGGCTCATGCCGTTGGCTGTACCCACAATGAAATCTTCGGCTATGGGTGCGTTGAATATTCGTTCTTTCCCGAATTCCTGCTGCATACCTTTGGTGACATTGAAGATGCCGCCTTTTTCTTTATTGGCCACATCCTGCCCCCAGAGAAAGCTGTGTTTATTGTGTCGAAATTCGGCTTTAAGGGTTTCATTGAGGGCTTCTATTAACTTTTTTTTATCTCCGGTATAATTATGTGTTCCGGCGACATACTTTTGGGGCTTATAAGGCTCGGGGATTACGAAATCATGGATGCTTTCCGGCTTAGGGTCGGCTGCTTTTATGGCTGATTTATGGGCTTTGGAGATCAGATCTTTCATTTCTTTGTCCATCGCATCCAACGCTTCTTTTGTAAATCTTTCATGGCGGATAAGCTGTTGGCGGAAGCGTAAAAACGGGTCTGAACGCATGCTTTCTTCCAGTTCCCGGGCATCACGGTATAACTCATGCCGGTCGCTGTTGGAGTGAGAGCCCAGTCGTAATACGCTGGCATGTACGATCACCGGTTCCTGTTTTTTCCGGATATGTTGCAGGGCCTCTTCCATGGCATTCATGGAGTCGAACACCTCTTTGCCGTCGCAATGGATGATATGCAGGTTACGCATCCCCCTGAAATTATCAGCGGCACGGCGGTTGGCGGTTTGTTCCTCACGGGGAACGGATATGCCATAACGGTTATCCTGAAAAACAAAAAGTACGGGCAACTTCTCGTTGCTGGCTCCGTTGATGGCTTCATATACAAATCCTTCGGAAACTGAAGACTCCCCCTGGGAGCAAATGGCTATGCCGGTATCCTTGTATTTTTTTATCGCACGAGCGACACCTACCGCATGAAGCGATTGATTGCCCGTGGCTGAAGAAACGTTATGAATGTTCCATTCCGGCTTGGCAAAATGATTGGACATATGACGCCCGCCGCCGGCAATGTCGGAGGCCTTGCTCAAACCGTTGAGAATAATTTCCTCTGCTGTCAGCCCGGCGGAAAGCGTAGTTAGCATATCGCGGTAATAAGGAAATAAATGGTCTTTGTTCTTTTCAAAGATCTGCCCTATAGCCAGTTGAATGCCGTCATGCCCCGCATAAGGCGCATGATATGACCACCCCAGAGCCTGTTTTAAATAATTCGGGGCTTTCTCATCAAGCTTGCGCCCAAGGCTGAGTAGTTTATACCATTGTTCTAACTTTTCTTTTCCCGTAGTATGGATGGAATGTTTTTTTGGTTTTGCCATGGCATTTGGTGTTCATTAATTTATAACCCCTATAACAAAAAATTTTATTCCTTTGTTCAATGCCGGGCATTGGGGAAAAATCAGAAAGAAAAACTTGTATTTGAAAAATAATTATTATATTTGCACCCGCAAAACGGCTCCGTAGCTCAATTGGATAGAGCGTCTGACTACGGATCAGAAGGTTGGGGGTTCGACTCCTCCCGGAGTCGCAAAATTCTCA
>JAWOBQ010000047.1:0-13588 GCA_046484255.1 Bacteroidales bacterium
AAAGTCGAGTGGTTGATTCATAAGGTTCGAGATCAAGGCTTGCCCCGTTTTTATCGGGTGTTTACCCCGTTTCTATCGGGGAACGAAGTGAGCTCTTGAACACCTTTAAAAATAATTAAGCTTGTGAAAAAAATTTTAAACCGCAGTATACTAGCGTATATGAGGATTTGAAATTTGAGCAACAACGCAGATACCGGACATTATGGACAAACACTAAATATATTTAATATTAACATCTTTAAAGAATTTATCCTGGAGCAGAGCCGCAATTCGCTTAACAACAGTCCGCCGTATTTCAAGTTCCACGGGCAGATTCGGGTCCTGGTGGGCAATATTGATCCTTGTTCCAATAATAAAATTCACCTCGTCTGATTCTCTGAGCATCTGAACAATTTGATCAGCAGGTCCTTTGCGCAGTCGTGTTTTATGATCATATACTTTCAGCAACTCCGCCACTTTACTAAGGGTTAGGATCCCTTCGGTTAACAGGTCAATTCCTTCCATATAAGAGACCGGCGGCAAGTCTGGGTCTTCAAATTCAAAACCATCTTCGATCTCCAGCTTAAGTTCACGGCTGATAATATCTGCGGTAGTCGCTCCGGAGATGATCTTTTTCCCTTTAAAATCCCTGACTTCCCGGGCCAGTTCCTTATCCTTTTCTTTTTTAAACGGGGGGCCGGTACAGATCAACAGTCTTCTGGGTTTACGAAAATATATCACGGCGCAGCTGGTATCATCTTTAGAGGCATATCCATCATTTTTAGCTGCTTTGGTTATCAGGCGCTGGCAAAGTTTGTCCGCAGAAATATCCGGTTGATTCCCGATAGTTTCGGCAACAAACCGCCGCAAGTTATCTTCCCCCCAGCCCAGGGGATAAGCATCCGTACCCAAACCACTTTGCGTAACGCCATCCGAAGAAAATATGATACGGTCTTCTTTTTGAGGCTTAAACCGGCAGTATCGAAGTTCTTTTCCACGATTTTCGCCTTCCATGATAATGCATTGCCATTGGGGCATAAACAGTTCATGCCCCCGCATTACAATAGCCTGAGGGTTATCATATTCCAGAATGCTCACATCTCCATTGATCTCAATATCCACGATAGTGAAAGTAGCATAGCTGATCTTACGTTCATCATCCACCGGCAGGGTGTTCATGATCACTTCAGCGATCCGTACCGGATCCTTATGCTCTATAGTAAAATTCAAGGCCATGGAAGAAGTCAGGGTAGCCAGAATATTCGCTTTCACCCCATGCCCCAGGCCATCGGAAAGAACAGCCACGATCCTGCCTTCTTCTCCTACCCGTCTTGAGACAAACCTGTCACCACAAATGCGCTCCCCTTCATGGGGCTTCTCTTCATGGTATACTTCTATATGAAACGATTCACTCATGGATTTTCTTTCGCTTGATCATCAGATGTATTTTCCGTACTATCTGCTTTCGGCCTCTCATTTTTGCCTTTTTCCTGCTCATCAGAATACGACTCTATGATCGTGCTAAGCTTTTTCTCAATCACTGAAGCACTTTCACCCAGCAAATATCCGATCTGTTGCACCATTCCCAGATTATCATCAATAACATCCTTCACACGTCGAATGACTTCATCTTTACGAACTTCAGGCTTGTACATATCCCTGAGAACGGCGCCCACAATTTTATGCTTATTGATAGTGAAGATCGAAATATTAAAAAGCTTATCGCCCAGTTTGACATCCTTGTTCATGATATCTTCATTATTCTTCAGCACAAAAGAAAAAAGATTATAAATAGTATAGTCCACCAAGGATTTAAGATCAGCCTCCACAAGTCCGGGAATGATCTCGTTGATCTCTCTGGCCTGTTCTCCCATGATCTCGATAAACTGTTCATTCGATTCAAGGATTTTAAGCTTATCATCCACAATTACCACAGCAGAGGGCAGTTTTTTGAGCATTGTGGTAGAGCGCTGCGAGGCTTCTTTAGCCAATTGCTGTTCTTTCCTGGCCGTTTTTTCGGAAATTTCGAGGGCTTGCTGTGTTTCTTCCAGCTTAGCATTGGTTTTCCGCAAAGACTCAATATACTGGTTGGTTTTTCGTGCCGTGTATGTATGGCACATTTCGGGTTTTGCAATACCCTTGCTAACAGCCACAGCAAAATCGCGGCATGATCGGTAACCACAGACCTGGCAACCCATCTCGCGGTCATCACGTTGCTGGCCAATGATCTTTAGAATTTCCCTGATCTTTTCTTCAGAAGGCTCAGGAAGTCTTTGATCATCAGATTTAAAAGCGCGTGTATAATCCAGTTGGGAAAAGACACGCAAATATTCCTCCCATCTTCCTTTGCTTATGCTTTTCAATCGTTTTGCTACATAATCCGTAACCAGTGTGCGCCGGAGAAATTTTTCCCCTCCTTTGGAAGTGCCCGGCCCCATCAGGCACCCTTCATTATAAAACAAATTCAGGTTTCTTTGAATAAAATTCCCTTTATCTTTAAACTGAAAAATAGCATCGATCATATTTTTCTGTCCTTCAGCCGTAATCAATTTCCCTTCAATAAGGTCTTCACTGAGACCGGCAGCCTGCAACCATCCCCTGCTGATGGGATATAAAGAGCCTCGTCTGCCGATAGGGGGGTCAAAATCGGAATATTCCAGTTTGGCTTCGTTGATCTGTGCTTCCTGAAACATTTCCCGTAATTCGACAAAGGTTAACACAGCATTTACCTTACTGGCCCCGGAATACCGCAAAGCCTCCTGTTTCGCTGCAATACAGGGCCCTATGGAAACTACCTTGAGATCACCCCCGTATTGCTTGCGCATGATCTTCGCCATTGCCACCATGGGAGAAACAATCGGTGCCATATTATCCACCAGCTCCGGGTGGAACTTCTCCACATAATGAACAACCGCCGGGCAATTTGCCGAAATATAATATTTTCCTTTAAAATTATCCAATAAGGTTTTATACTGACGCGAAACCACATCTACACCAAATGCGATCTCACTCACATAATCAAACCCTAAAGCACGGATCATCTCAACAAACTTACGATAATCCGTAATATCATGATATTCCCCCGATATAGAAGGATCTACTATGGCCGCGGTTTTGCTATTTCCCGCGATCAGATCACGTGTTTTCTCTTTATCCTCCCGGTATAAAATAGCGCCGGGAGCACAAGCCGTAACACAATGACCGCAAGCAATACACCGCTCCGGCATTAATTCCGGAAAGTTATCCTCCGCCCCTATTTTCAGCGCTTTTGTAGGACATACACGAATGCATGCATAACAACGCTCACAACTGGTTTTATTAATTGATATAACTACTTCGCTGAATGCCATCTTTCTATATTACGTTTTCCGTTTAGTCCATTCCAAAATGCGCTTTTAATACACGAATCGCACGCTCGCAATCCATATGCTTCATTAACTCATCATTGATCTTAATTACCGGCCCATGCTCACACATCCCAAAACAATGAGTCCCCTTAAATTCCACATATTGCTTTAAGTGATGTTGCTTTAAAAATTCATCAATGACACGCAAGGTAGATTTGTTCCCCCTTGAAAAACAAGAACTACCAAGGCAAATGATTATCTCTATTTTATCCATATCTCGTATCCTTTATCCATAACACAATGCCAATAAAGCTTTTTTGTTCTACCGCCTTTGATCAACGGGGAGTATCCGCTCATTTTGCAGGTCTAAATAGTGTTTGTCCATAATGTCCGATATCTGCGTTGTTGCTCAAACATTAAATTCTCATATACGCTAGTATACTGCGGTTTAAAATTTTTTCACAACATTAATTTTTTTAAAGGTGTTCAAGAGCTCACTTCGTTCGGTTCGCACACCCCGATAAAAAAAACGGGGTAAACACCCGATAAAAACGGGGCAAGCCTAGATCTCGAACATTCTGAACCAAACACTCGACTTTACAGACAGACACTAAAGATACAATCCCCCAAACAAATCCCCCTCAATTGCAAAAATAATATTTTTTCAATACCCTTGCATTCCCTGCAATTTCACCATCCCCTTATCCTGTTGTATGATACTCCACAATATCCTCTTGTAATTCTTCGTTGAATTCTTGTTACAAAGATAACATTGTTATTTTGTTAACAAAATATTTTTGGTCATGTACTATTAATTTTCTATTTTTGTAACGATAAAGAGCGGGGCAAGATCCATGACAACCGAAATTGAAAAGATCATACACGGGCATTCCGGCAAAGGCCGTGAAAAGCTGATACCCATCCTTCAGGAGGTTTCTCAGGCTTATGGATTCCTTTCCAAAGCTGCCATTGCACAAATTGGCAAGTCCATGAATATTCCTACGGCCAAGATCCATGGGATAATTACATTTTACGATCAATTCCGTTATGAGCCCCGGGGCCGTTTTCATATCCGCATTTGCCGTGGCACTTCTTGTCATGTTAAGCGTTCCCGCGAGCTATTGGATTCCCTTCGGAACCTGTTGAAGATCGAAGACGGGGAACAAGACCGGCAGGGTCGCTTCAGTTTAGAGGTAGTCTCTTGCATGGGAGCTTGTGGGCAGGGGCCTGTTTTAGCGGTAAACGACAACTATTACACCCGGGTTGACCAGAAAAGCCTGGAAGAGATAATCCATTTGTACAGGAATATGAGCCAAAACGATGATCAATAAAGATAGCATAATTGATTTTTTGCAGGCTGCGGCGCTTCGGCTTGAAAACGCTGATTCACCGGCTAAGGATCGTATGATCAAAAAGATGCGCAGGGACAGCCTTACACGTGCTTTGATCGCTGTTAGTTGCAGTTCTTGTAGCCTGATCAACGGGGCAGAAAGCAGCCTGAAGGCAATACGTCATTATCTGAAAGAGCGTGGCATTGATGCAGATCTGGAGTATACCGGCAGCCTGGGTTTTTTTGATGCAGAGCCTGTGGTAAGCGTTCAACTTCCGGGGATGGCACGAATACTGTTTAAAAACATAAAAGCGGAAAAGGTTATTGATTTACTGGATAACATTTTCAACCATATCGTTCCCCGGGATGATGTTTTGGGGCAAATACGCAATTCTCTTCACACATCCTGGCAGGGTGTTAATTTTTTAGATGATCATCCATTTTTCAGGCAGCAAGAACGCCGCGTATTAAAAAATTGCGGCCTGATCTCCCCGGAGAGCATAGAGGCGTATATCGCTCAAGGGGGGTATACTACCTTGGTTTATGCAATTAACCGGCTCACCCCCAATGAAGTTACCGACAAGATCAGGGAAAGCTCCCTTCGGGGGCGTAGTGGCTCCGGATATCCATCGGGGCTAAAGTGGGAAAAAACCATAAATTTTCCCGCAAATCAAAAATACGTGATCTGCAATGCCTTTGAGAGTGACCCCGGCGCTTTTATGGAGCGGTTTATGGCCGAAAACGATCCCCATCTTATCATTGAGGGCTTAGTAATAGCGGCATATGCTATAGGGGCAGGAAAAGCATTCATTTATATTTCCTGGAAAAATGAGCTTGCGATTAAGCGTTTAAACAAGGCCATTTCACAAGCCAAAGCCATTGGCCTGATCGGGGATAACATTTTTAATTCGGGCTATAACCTTCAGATAGAGATCTTTTCTTCTCCCGGAGCTTTTGTTTGCGGGCAGGAAACCGCCTTACTCAACAGTATCGAAGGCAAGCGGGCCATCCCCAGTGAGCGGCCGCCTTACCCTACAGAGCACGGTTTGTTTGGAGACCCTACCCTGATCAACAACATTGAAACGCTGGCTAATGTTCCCGGCATTATCCGTTACGGGCCCAGATGGTTTAAACAGGCCGGCACTAAAAACTGTGCGGGCACCAAGGTTTTTTCCCTTTCGGGCAACATATCAAATAGCTGCGTGGCAGAAGTTCCTATGGGCACAACCTTCACCTACCTGATCGATGAGATCGCAGGGGGAGTTACCCCGTCCGGCTCTATGAAGGCATTTCTGCTGGGAGGCCCGACAGGCCATATTCTGCCGCCTGAAAAAGCTGAGCTCCCGATAGACTTTGACATATTAAAAGAAGAACACATGGCCTTAGGATCTGGAGGCTTGATATTGATGAACACCAACACCTGCATGGTGGATATTGCCCGCTATTTTACCGGGTTTCTCACAGAAGAAAGCTGTGGCAAATGTATTAGTTGCCGGGAAGGGACAAAAAATATGCTGAATATTTTAGAGGGGATCACCCGGCGACCGGGAAAAGACGACAAAAACCAAACCCTGGAGCGCTTTAAAGGCGTTTTATCCATCGAAGAGCTGGCCAGCGTGATCCACAACACTGCTAGCTGCGGTCTTGGAGAAAATGCCCCGAATATAGTGATCGACACTTTAAAATATTTCCGTGCAGAATATGAAGCGCATATTTTTGAACGAAAGTGTTCGGCTAATGCATGCCGCAACCTGAGGGTATTTTATATCCGCGTGGAGAATTGTGTAGGCTGTGCCGCTTGTGTCAACAAATGCCCTACAGAAGCGATATATGGCTTACCAAAGCATCCTCATTTCATCATAGAAAATAAATGTATCGGCTGTGGACTATGCCAGGAAGCCTGCATGTTCAATGCCATATTTGAAAAATAATTATGGAAGTTCACATAACAGTAAATAACAATCCCATAAAAGCAGAAACAGACCAGGCCATATTATTGGCCCTGCACAACAACGGTATTCGTATACCTACTTTATGCCAGCTGGACGGTTTCACCTCTACGGGAGCCTGTCGCATGTGCGTGGTTGAGATCAAGGGGGAAGGCAAATTAAAAGCCGCCTGCTCAACCTATGTTCAAGAAGGGATGGACATCAAAACCCATTCGCCAAAGGTTATACAGGCCCGTAAAAAGATCACAGAGCTTTTACTGGCCAGTCATCCTGACGACTGTTTATATTGTCAGCGTAATGGCAATTGCGAATTACAATCGCTTGCTGAAGAGCTTCATATCCGGGAGCGTTCTTTTCCATCCCGGGCTTCTACAAAAAAGCGCGACTTATCGGGTCCCGGTATCATTCGCGACCCTTCGAAGTGCATTCTTTGCGGACGCTGTGTCAGGATATGTGAAGAGACCCAAGCCTGTAACACGCTGGAGTTTGCCGGACGCGGGGATCAAACAAGCATACATACTCCATTTAACCAGGGCATCAATTTATCCAACTGCATCCATTGCGGACAATGCATTATGGGCTGTCCAACAGGAGCTTTACATGAAAAAAGCCACCTGGCAGGTGTTTTGAATGCACTAAATAACCCGGAAAAAACAACAGTCGCACAAATCGATCCCGGGCTGACGGTTTCTCTGTCAGAAATTTTCAGCTTTAAAACCGGCAAAGACCTAAACGGGCTGATTGTGGCCGCGCTAAAGAAAATCGGATTTGACAAAGTTTTTGATACCGCTTTTGCCACGGATATACGCATTATGGAAGAGGCGAAGATCTTAAAAGACCGGATCGACCATGGATCGCAATTCCCCCTGCTATCTTCCGATTGTCCGGCCTGGATAAAATATGCTGAACAAGCCATGCCAAATATTCTTGAATATATTTCGCCCTGCAAGTCGCCTCAACAAATAACGGGCACATTACTGAACCGCTATTGGTCAGAGCAAAATAACATCAGGCCGGAAGACATTTATTCTGTAAGCATTGCCCCCTGTACAGCACGGAAGTTTGAAGCACAGCGGGAAGAGATGAGTTACCGCGGGGTAAGTGCAGTAGATGCTGTATTAACCACGCGCGAGTTTATTGAATTGATCAACCTCAATGGCATTGATATGTTAAAGCTGGAAGAAGAACAAAGCGACGCGCCTTTCCACAGCCGGAGCTCAGCGGCCAAGATCACTGCCATCTCAGGGGGTGGCACGGAAGCCCTGATCAGAGCACTTTATTTTTTATACGAAAATGACAACATTCCCAGCTTCAAGATCAAGCAGTTACGCGGACTAAAGAGCCACAAAGCATATACGGCAATTATCGGCAAACACCACATCAATTTTGCAGCAGTTAGCGGGCAGCATGAAGCCCGTGTATTGCTGGACAAAATTCTTCATAAAGAAAATAAATTGCATTATATAGAAGTTATGGCCTGCACCCACGGATGCATTGGCGGAGGCGGACAACCGACCGGCAGTGATCCGGGCAGCATAAAATTGCGGTATAAAGCCCTTTATGATATGGACAGTAAGGAATCCATCAAGGAATCCTATAAAAACCCGGGCCTTATCAAGCTTTATAAAAGTTACCTGCAGGATACGGGAAGTAAAAAATCCACTTCGTTAATATATACATCATATTCTCCCAGAAAAGTTTACTTATGAGCGAACGCACAGAAAATATCTCCAAACTTGTTTATACCCGGAAAGAGCGTTGCCGGCGCTGTTACACTTGTGTTCGTGAGTGTCCGGCCAAGGCCATTCGTATTGAAAGCGGGCAGGCCGAAGTTATTCAGGAGCGCTGTATTGCCTGTGGAAACTGCGTGAAAGTATGCAGCCAGGATGCCAAAGTATTCCGGCGCGATACGGAAGCAGTCGATGAACTGCTCTCTTCCCGGGAAAGCGTAGCCGCGATCATTGCCCCGAGTTTTCCGGCTGAATTTATGTCTTTGCCTCGCCATCAAACATTTGTAGGAATGGTGCGGGAATTAGGGTTTGACTATGTCAATGAAGTAGCTTTTGGTGCTGATCTGATCGCCCATAAATTTAAAGAGCTAATGGAAAACAAAAGCCAAAACAAATACATCTCTGCGGATTGTCCGGCCATTGTCTCTTTCATCGAGCGATACCATCCCCATCTGGTACAGTTTATGGCTCCTGTGATCTCTCCTATGGTTGCCACAGCGCGGGTATTACGAAAAAAACACGGCCAATCCCTGAAAATTGTTTTCATTGGCCCCTGTATTGCGAAAAAAAATGAATCCGATGAAATTGATGGGGTAATGACATTCCGCGAGCTAAGGGAAATGTTTGAACACAAAATGATAACACCCGGAAATACCACGGCTGGTAATTTTGATCCCCCTTTATCGGGCAAGGGCGCTATATTCCCGGTAAGCCGCGGGTTAATACAGACTGTAAACCTGGATGATGATATATACCACGGCGATATCATTGTAGCAGAAGGGCGGCAAAACTTCCAGGAAGCCATTCGTGAGTTTGAATCGGGGCTGATCCGGCAGGAACATCTGGAGCTTTTGTGTTGTGAAGGCTGCATTATGGGAGCCGGAATGACATCCTCGGTAAACCGCTACGCCAAGAGAACCTTTATCAAAAACTATGTAAAGAACAAGCTGGAACATAGCGATAAAAAACAATGGAAAAAAGAAATGGAGGAATACCTTAAACTGGATCTGTCCATTGATTTTAAAGAAGATGATCAACGCATGCCATTACCTTCGCGTGAAGATATCAACAAAGCTCTTGAAAAGATCGGAAAGTACGATCCCAAAGACCATCTCAACTGCGGGGCTTGTGGCTATGAAACCTGTGAAGAGCATGCGATCGCCATATGTAAGGAGCTGGCAGAAACCGAAATGTGCCTGCCATACACTATTGAATCCCTACATGATTCCATCGAGCAACTCAATGAATCCAATAATAAACTTGAAACCACACGGGAAGCCTTAAAACAGTCGGAAAAATTAGCTTCTATGGGGCAACTGTCGGCTGGAATAGCTCACGAGTTAAATAATCCCCTGGGGGTAGTGATCATGTATGCCAACATATTGCTGGAGGAACTCGGCGACCGCGAAGAACTGTCGGAAGACCTGAAGCTTATTGCAGAGCAGGCCGGTCGGTGTAAAAAAATTGTAGGCGGCTTATTGAATTTTGCACGCAAAAACCAGATAAAACCGGCCGCAGTGGATGCTCAGGAACTGGCGCAACAAGCCATAAACGCAGTTATCGTCCCGGAAAACATCACTACCGAAGTAATTTGCAATACTACAAATAAACAAGCCGAACTGGATAAAGAACAGATGCTGCAAGTACTTTCCAACTTATGTAAAAATGCCATTGAAGCCATGCCAAAGGGAGGAAAACTACGTATCCGCATAGAAGAAGAACAGGACCATATCGTTTTTTTTACAGAAGATACCGGAGAAGGCATCCCACAGGAAAACCTGGATAAGATCTTCGAGCCTTTTTTTACTACTAAAGGAATTGGAAAAGGCACAGGCCTGGGACTGGCAACAATCTATGGTATTGCGAAAATGCACAAAGGGCAAATAACCGTGCATTCCAACAACAAACCG
This sequence comes from Bacteroidales bacterium, assembly GCA_046484255.1. Taxonomy (GTDB): domain Bacteria; phylum Bacteroidota; class Bacteroidia; order Bacteroidales; family PWNQ01; genus PWNQ01. Next base: position 10,246 of record JAWOBQ010000047.1, read on the forward strand.
GAAAAAGGAGCCACAGGAACTACCTTCAAGGTAAGCTTGCCAAGACATACCAAAAATGAAAGCACGAAATCAGAAATTCTCAAAGCATAAAACCTATGAAAAATCCACAAACAATATTACTGGCAGATGATGACGCGGACTATTTGTTCCAGTTACAACACAGGCTTAAAAAATGGGGCTTTAATGTTATAACTGCAGATAGCCAGAAAGAAGCCGAAAAAATACTCAACCATCTCAAACCCGACCTGGCCATTTACGATCTTATGATGGAAAATGATGACAGCGGTTTTATTCTAAGTTATAAGACCCGGCAAAAATATCCCCGGGTACCTATTATCATTGCCACTGCTGTTGCCTCCGAAACAGGGATCTCTTTCGAGCTTCAATCCGAATCCGAGCGTAAATGGATAAAGGCAGATCTGTATCTGGAAAAAGGCATACGCCCTGAACAACTACAACGCGAAATCAACAAACTACTCAGGATATAAACAGAATTGTTATCTGATCAATTTTTACAGATATGGAAAAACTAAACGTATTAGTGGTAGATGATGAGCCCGGCATACGCTCAGGGATACACCGCATCCTTAAAAATTTTTCAGTTGACTATCCTTTCATGGATGATATGATCGGATACCAGCTTGAATTGGTTGCCACCGGAGAGGATGCTATTGAATATATCGACCATAATCAAACGGATATTGTACTATTAGACAATAAGTTGCCCGGGATACAGGGAAATGATGTTCTGGAATATATCAATCAAAAAGATTACGACACCTATGTGATCATCATCACCTCCCATGCTTCGCTGGAAGTGGCTGTCAGAGCCACCAAAAACGGAGCCTACGATTTTGTTCCCAAACCTTTTACTCCTCAGGAACTCAAGGCTTCCATGGAAAATATCACACGGCATATTTTCCTGAAACGAATGACTTCCAAGCTAAACAAAGAAGGAAAGCAAATCCGTTTTCAGTTTTTATCCGTGATGTCTCATGAGCTCAAAGCTCCGCTAAATGCCCTCGAAGGGTATCTTAAAATGATGGAAGACAGAGAGTTTGGACATGAAATGGGAAATTATGACGAAATTATCCGCCGCATGAAAAAGCGTACGGAAGGCATGCGCAACCTTATCATGGATATGTTGGATCTTACGCAAATCGAATCCGGCAAAAAAAACCGGGAACTCACGGAAACAGATGTGGTTCAACTAGCCAAATCGGCTATCGATATGATGAAACCCTATGCGATTCAGAAAGACGTCTCCATTAACCTGAAGGGACAGGATACCCTTAAAATGCAATCTGACCCGGATGAAATAGAGATCATCCTGAACAATCTCATATCAAATGCTATAAAATACAATAAACAGGGAGGGGCAGTAGATTGCACCATCCGGGAAAGTAAAGGCTTTGCCACGATCATTGTATCCGATACGGGGATTGGGATGAACAATACAGAACAAGCCAGGTTGTTTAATGAATTCGTACGCATCAAAAATGATAAGACAAAAAACATTAGTGGAAGCGGGCTGGGACTATCGATCGTAAAGAAACTCGTTGCCCTTTATAACGGCGATATCAATGTATCCAGCCAACCGGAAAAGGGTTCTTCCTTTACAGTCACTTTACCCATAAACACATGCTATGGAGAAGAAACCAGTCAAAAAAATAAGCTGTGAAATGCAGGCCGGGGTTTCCATCACCTGAGACAATGATTAAGAGGGCAAAACGAAAACCAAAAAAGGCAGAGGGAGTAACGAACTTCAGGAATCCAACAATAAAGAAAAAAGAAAAGCTTTGCGATATTCAGAAAGCAAAAGATATGAGTCCAGTCTAAAAAGGTCACATTTGATTTTCAGCGGCTTTTTGCCCCAAACCCTAAAGGGTGAAGCCGCTGAAAATCAGCCACCCTTTAGGGATGGGGTAAAGCTGATTTTTAGCGGCTGTGATAAATTTAGTGTTTTTAGACCGGACTCAGATATAAATAACTGAAATAAATTGTTTTTTAAAACCTGACCAAATGAAAAAACTACCGGAGAAAACCGTAGAACGCCTGAGCCAATACAGGCGTATATTAATAAAGGAAGCGGAAAGCGGAAAGGCCTATATTTATTCACATGAACTGGCAAAATTGCTGCATATTACTCCGGTGCAGGTTCGTCGCGACATTATGCTTATCGGACATACAGGAACTTTACGTAAAGGGTATGAGATCAACGAGCTGAGCAGATCTATCGGAGAGGTGATCGACAGCAAGGAAGAGCAAAAAGTAGCTGTGATCGGTGCCGGAAATTTGGGAAAAGCGATCATGGGCTACCTGAAAGGAAAACGTACAAAATTAACCATAAAAGCCTCCTTCGATGTAAACCCGGAAAAAACCTCACGTGTAATCTCCGGGATCCGTTGCTATCATATCAACGATTTTGAGCAGATCGTGCAAAAAGAAAATATTACGATAGCCATTCTCACTGTGCCGGGCGAAAAAGCCGGGGAAGTAGCCGAAAAATGTATTGTGGCCGGGATCAAAGGCATTCTAAACTTTACCCCCACACCGGTAAATGTACAACCGCATGCCTATTTGGAAGAATATGATATGATCACTTCCATTGAAAAAGTTGCTTTCTTTTCACAACAATAAATCACCTGCATATTCTATGAAAATCCACTATAACTTTGAATCTACAGCGAACATTAAAAATGCCGTAGTCACTACAGGCTCTTTTGACGGCGTACATACCGGGCATAAAGTGATCCTGCGCCGTTTAAATATGCTGGCCGCTGAAGTTAACGGGGAATCTGTGTTAATCACATTCCACCCTCATCCGCGCAAGGTATTATACCCGGAAACAAAAGGAAAGAACCTGAAAATGATCTCGTCCCAAAAAGAAAAGATCAGGGTTCTTGAAGAAACCGGACTGGATCACCTGATCATTATTAAATTTACTAAATCCTTTGCGCACACCAGTTCCGAACAATTTATCAGAGATGTTTTGGTGAAAAAATTACGTGCCCGTATTGTGATCGTAGGTTTCAACCATTATTTCGGGCATAACCGGAAAGGCAATTTCGACTTTCTGCGTAAAATCGGAAAAGAATGCAATTTTGCGGTGGAAGAAATTCCCGAACAAGACATTCAAAATGAATCCGTCAGTTCTACAAAAATCCGCAAGGCCATAACTGAAGGCCATATACAGCGGGCAAATGCTTATCTGAACCATATTTACATGATCATTGGCCCATGTATAGACTGCGAAAACCCTTTACAAGACCAGGGAATAAACACCTATGGATTAAAAATTGAAGAAGAGGAAAAGCTTATTCCCCCTTTTGGTGTCTATGCG
>JAWOBQ010000267.1:0-6828 GCA_046484255.1 Bacteroidales bacterium
TGATACATTTAGTGTTTTTAGACCGGACTCATGATTTGTTTAATCGATGGAAAAGTCAGGCTCACATTTTTTCCGGCACCTGAATTCCGAGCAGTTTCATAGAAGACTTAACCACATTGGCTACCCATGCAGACATGGCGAGGCGGAAATCCACCACGGCTTTATTATTTTCTTTAAGGACGGGGATATCCTGATAAAAGTGATTATATTGCTTGACCAGTTCAAAGGCAAAATTAGCAATTACGGCCGGTGATCTTTCGTTAGCAGCTTCGCGAACTACATTAGGATATTGAGCCAGCATTTTCAGGATCTCTTTCTCGGCTTTAAGCATCCCGGAAGGGTCGTAATTCTCAAGTTCAAATTCACTGCGTTGGGCTTTACGCAGCAATGACTTGATCCTGGCATGGGTATATTGAATAAAGGGGCCGGTATTTCCATTAAAGTTAATGGATTCCCCGGGATTAAAGAGCATATTTTTTTTAGGGTCTACTTTGAGAATAAAATATTTTAACGCTCCCATGCTGATATTATGGTAAAGTTCTTCAGCTTCACGGCTTTTCAGGTCTCCGATTTTCCCCAGTTCTTTGGTTAATTCCCGGGCGGTTTTAAGCATTTCCTCCATCAGCATATCCGCATCGACTACTGTTCCTTCGCGGCTTTTCATTTTTCCTTCCGGCAATTCTACCATTCCATAAGAAAGGTGTTCAATATTCTGAGCCCAGGAATATCCCATTTGTTCAAGCACGATCTTCAGCACCCGGAAATGATGATCTTGTTCATTTCCTACTACGTAAAGCATAGCCAAAGGGTCAAAATCTTCATGCCGCAGCCTTGCCGTACCGATATCCTGTGTCATATATACTGAGGTCCCATCTTTCCGCAGAAGGATCTTATCATCCAGCTTATACCGGCTAAGGCCGGCCCATACGGAGCCATCCTCTTTTTTAAACAACTTTCCGCGCTTCAGAGCCTCCAATACCATTTCCCGGCCTTTCAGGTATGTTTCCGATTCAAAATACACTTTATCGAATTCGATACCCATTCGCCTATACGTTTGTTCAAATCCTGCATACACCCAGTTATTCATCATCTTCCATAACTTCATCACCGCTTCATTGCCTTGCTCCCATTACCGAAGCATCTCCCGGGCCTCTTGCATTAAGGCGGAATGTTCTTCGAGCTTATCTTCCCCTATACCCTGTTGCTTAAGTGTTTCCTTCTCCTGTTTAAAATGTTGCTCAAATAATACATAATATTTCCCGATCAGATGATCCCCTTTCAGTCCTGATGATGCCGGAGTCTCACCATTTCCCCACTTTTGCCAGGCCAGCATTGATTTGCATATATGAATACCGCGGTCATTGATCAGGGTTACCTTCTTTACCGGATATCCTGCGGCCTGCATTATCCTGGAAATACTATCCCCCAGTAAATTATTCCTGATATGCCCTAAGTGAAGAGGCTTATTGGTATTCGGTGATGAAAATTCAATAACCGTTGGTTTAGCTTCTGATAAAGCATTAAAACCAAAGTTTAGGTTGTTTCCCTGCTTTTTTAAAAAATCCGTCCAAACACTGTTGTGTAATTCTATATTTAAAAAACCTTTGATGATAGTATATCCTGATACTTCTTCCAACTCCTGTTGTATCTTTTCCCCGAGGGCTTCTCCTATTTGCTCCGCTGATCTTCTGCTTGCACGGGTAAAAGGAAAAACAACGACGGTGAAGTCTCCATCAAAATCCGGAAGTGTCTTCCGGATTATCAACTGCTTTTCCGTAGCTTCAATATCATACAAACGCTTTAGCAGCTCTTTTACTTTTGACAATATCTTTTCTTCCATGATTCGCTGATTTTAAGCTGCAAAATTAGTCATTTTTTCTCCGCTCCGCTCCGAAAAAACTCCATCAAAATGACAGCGTTTTAGAGGGAGGGGGGAGGAAAAATGGGATAAACACCCGATAACAACGGGGTAAACCTTGCTCCCGGACATTCTGGATCAAACCCCCGGCTTAATAGACAGTCTCAAATAAAATGGAAAATCTTTTCCCCAAGGTTACTTATTTCTTTTTAATGACCTTAATTGTAAACGATCTGTTTCCTTCAGTAACATTAAGTATATAGATCCCTGAAGCCAATCCTTTTGCCTGCACTTGTACTTGCTGCTGATTGTTCGATCTGACATGTTTTATAAGACGGCCCTGCACGGTCATCAAAGATACCTGATAATCCCCGGCTTTCTCAAACTCTATAGTGAGCGTTGAATGGAAGGGATTGGGATAAATGCTAAATTTTTCTTTGAATGATTTTTCCCATCCGGTATCATCATATACATTTACAATCAGTGTATCAGCATTTTGGCAACCCTGTGAATTTTCAATATTTACCCAGGCATAATGATCTCCGGGGCCGGCGGAGTCGGCTTTAAAAATGACTTTCGGATCGGCGGCTCCATTATACCAGAGGTAATTGTAAAAACCACTACCGGCATCAAGGGGAAGGGTAGCCGACAATGCAATGGAAGTATCCTTGCCAAGCTCAACCACAGGCAAGTCAAACACCGTAAGATTCAGGCTGTCTGCAGCAGCACATCCATTTGAGTCGACATAATAATATTGTATCGTATGCAGCCCATCCCCGGCTTGCTTTGGATTAAAGCATCCTGCACTAATTCCCGGGCCGGTTAAAGTACCTCCGGCTGGCATGAGATCCACAGGGATCAAGGTATCGTAAGCGCAAAGCTGGGAGTCGGGCATGAAAATATTAACAGCCGGCAAGGCATGAACAACGGCCAAACTGCTGTCTGTGACTGAACAGCCATTGCTGTCGGTAAAAACATATTGGATAAAATGACTGCCGTCTCCCGCTGAAGAAGGATCAAATATACCATTGGCCACCCCGTTTCCGCTAAAGGTACCTCCCGAAGGAATCGCATTGAGGGGTATAGATAATCCATCTTCACATGATCCCGGAATACTGTCAATTTGTACTTGTGAAAGGGGATGTACCGTAACGGTTGTGGAGTCGGACTGACTACAGCCGTGCTGATCTGTATACTGATAATATAGGGTAGTCGTTCCAGCCCCCGCAGAAGAAGGGTCAAATACGCCATTCGTCACTCCGTTCCCGCTGTAATTTCCGCCTGCAGGCGTCCCCTGGGTTAATGTCAACGGGGTTCCGTTTACGCATTGATCCGGCAAGCTGTTTAAAGTCACTGTTGGTTCGGGATGAACAGTGATTTGCTGTTGAGCCGAAGAGGTGCAAGAGTTAGTATCCGTATATGTATATTCAATCGTATGGCTTCCGGTATCGGCTATAGATGGGTAAAACACGCCATTGATCACGGCGGTTCCAGAGTAGGTTCCTCCCGGCGGAGTTCCTCCATTCAGGCTTACTGCCCCCTGCTCAATACAGACATCAGAAGGAAGCGAAAGGCTTACATTGGGCTTGGAATAAACCTGAATAAATTTCACGGCTTGCCCCTGGCAGCCATTCCCATCGGTATAAGTATACACTACAGGATGACTTCCGGCTCCGGCTGCAGAAGGATCAAAAACATTATTGGTTACACCCGTTCCGGTGTATGTACCTCCGGAAGGAGTTCCTCCGCTTAAGGGAAAGGAAGATCCACTGGTGCAGAAATCCGGAAAATCATTTAAGGTTACGACAGGATTAGCGTGTACCACAATATTCTGTGTTTCTGTTGTTACACAACCGTTGCTATCTGTATATGTATAGCTGACAATATGGTTCCCTGCACCTGCTGATACGGGATCAAAAGAGTTTCCTGAAACGCCGGGCCCGGAATAAGTCCCTCCGGAAGGTGTTGCCTGTGTTAATGGAAAAGCAACATCGGTTTCGCACTGCGAAGGCAAGGATGAAAAATTAACGGAAGCCAAAGGCAAAACCTTTAGGGAATCGGTGGCAGAAGCGGTACACCCATTTGCATCCACATAGGTATACACAATTTCAAAATCACCGGCTCCTGAACTGGATACATCAAATTCTCCATTATTGACAAACGCACCGCTATAAGTACCACCCGCCGGGCTTCCCCCCGACAAGGTATAAGAAGAAGCCGAAGCACAAACCGGACTAACAGATAAAGAGGGCTGCGGCAATGGGTTAAGCAGTAATTCAACAGATTGCGAACTGTCTGATCCGTATGGATTTGACACTACGCAGTAATAATTAGCTGCATCCGGAGACTGAACATAAGGGATCACTAAAGTGCTATCCGTTTCATTGGTTAATACATTACCGTCTTTTTTCCATTGATAACTCAATGTATCTCCTCCGGAGGCTTCCACCGTAAAAACGGCTGAATCATACTCGCAAACCAGCTGAGGTTGTGGTTGAGCAGTGATTACCGGAGGATTTATGTTGATGCAGGAAAACTGAGCCTCCCAGCCTGAAGAGGTATATATATAATTCGAGTGAAATTTAAAAGTCAATGCACTGTCGCTGGCTGTAATAGTGCCGGGGTTGTTAGATCCATAATATGTCCCTTGTAAATTCCCCGACGTACTCAGCCCGTCATAAATCTTGAGATAATCGTAAGAATGATGCGTATGAAAACTGTTGAAATTCACTTGCAGCCGTTGTCCGTCTCTGGCAACAAAGGTCTGTGTAAAATCTTCATCATTGCTGTAATCCCCGGTTCCATTATGGTTTCTGAATAGACCATCGCATGTATAACGTATTCCGCTACTCATTTTATACTCCACCGGCAAGCCCGGTTGATTGGTTTGTCCCAGAAAAGCTTGCCAACCCCTTGCCACATCCGTATGATCGGAATGAAAACGGAATGTCAGTGCATTAGAAGAAGATGTAAAGTTTTCAAAAAGAGAGCCTTTAACAAATACTCCCATTAACTGATCCTGTGTTGTTGCACCATCATATATCCATAATGTGTCGCCATTGCTCATACTGTTGTGCAGATCATTCCACTCCACCTTAATATAATCAGCTGTATCAGCGTAAAATGTGTGCATATAGTCTTCGTAATTGCTATAATTCTCAGCCTCCCCATTGTGATCATAAAACATCACCTCCTGTATGGTATCGGTTTGGTTATCCATGGTAATAACCGGAAGCACAGGGCCTGCACAACTGATCTGCGCTTCCCAGCCGGGGCCTACATTATAGGTGGAATAATTGGAATAAAACTTGAAAGTAAGCGAACGGCCGGATGATTTCACCGGTCCCGGAGAGTTGCTTCCCCTGTAGCGCCCTATCTTCGGATAACTGGTAGAAGGACCGTCATAGATCTCCAGATAATCATAAGAACCAAGACTGAAACTGTTAAAGTCAAATTGGATGCGGTGCCCGTTATACGAGGTATACGTCTGGGTCATGTTTTGATCTACCCCATAGTTAGATGTTCCGTTATGATCGCGGAATATTCCGGAACAAACAAAGCGTTCGCCGGGACTCATATTATAATTAATCAGGTTTGATCCGGGCGTATCCGTTTCGGTCAGATGCGCCTGCCAGCCTGCAGACTGCCCGGAATGGCCGGAGGTGAAGCGAAAGGTCATGGCACCGCCACTGCTTGTACGCGTTTCAACCTTAGAGCCCGAAACATACACCCCCAATAGCGGAGCGTTCACATCTGCCCCGTCATATATCCAGAGCGTATCATTATCTGACAATCCAAATCCCTGCTGGTTAAAGCCGGCTTTCACATATTGAGCCGTATCCGCATAAAAGGTATGCGTGTAATCAGCGTACGGAGCATAATTGGATTCAGGGCCCTCATGATCATAAAACATCACCTCCTGTATGGTATCGGTTTGGTTGTCCATGGTAATAACCGGAAGCACAGGGCCTGCACAACTGATCTGCGCTTCCCAGCCGGGGCCTACATTATAGGTGGAATAATTGGAATAAAACTTGAAAGTCAATGAACGGCCGGATGATTTCACCGATCCCGGAGAGTTGCTTCCCCTGTAGCGCCCTATCTTCGGATAACTGGTGGAAGGACCGTCATAGATCTCCAGGTAATCATAAGAACCAAGGCTGAACATGTTAAAAACCAATTCAATACGATTTAAATTATCTGAGACAAAGGTCTTCACATAATTCTCGTTTGTCCCATAGTTCCCTGATATTCCCCCACTATCATAAAAAGTACCACTACATGTTGTATCGGTACTGTTATTCATCAAAAAACTCTGGGAAAATAAACTAACCGAAAAAATCACCAGAAAGAATGTTAAACGAATTTTACGCATAATATGATAAAAGATATATTTTTATAATTTCATCAACTTCAACGAAAAGCGGGCAGTTTATCACAGTCTCATCAAGTTTCAAAATTCCCCACAAATAAACAAAAAAAATGGTTTTATTTTTATTACATTTTTGTATATTTTTTTCTAAAAAAACATTACAAAACCAAAAAACCCGACTGATAGTAATCATATATATATATTTATCAACTCAAAATACGTATATTTTTTTAGCCTGTTATTCCAATTTTCATTACCTTAGCATCCGAAACCTGCATGCCATAGTTTTCAACACAGAGGGGGATGATTAAATGGGAGCCGACGAACTGCCGGGGGGCAGTGTCAGTGTGCGGGGGCTTCCCCTTTAGGGGTTAGGGGTGCGCGTAGGGAAATGATGCGATGATGCGATGATGCGATGATGCATGATGCGATGATGCGATGATGCGATGATGCATGATGCGATGATGCGATGATGCATGATGCGATGATGCGATGATGCGTTGATGCATGATGCGATGATGCGATGATGCGAAAGGGCGACTTAAGCGAACGAAGAGACGAAGAGACGAAGTGGACAAAGCGAATTCAAATAACACCG
>JAWOBQ010000014.1:0-15814 GCA_046484255.1 Bacteroidales bacterium
GATTTCTTTTACGTTCAGTTTGTTGCTTTCGATGAAATAATCAAAAAGACCTGCTCCTAAGCCAATAGAAAAGGAATAATCCCTGCTCAGCTTGAATCGTTGGGCATAATTCAGCATATACGAAGTATAACCGAAATGCCCGTAAGTGTCTTTAATGACGTATCCGCCCAGGCCGTATTGTGCTTCTTTTCTCCGGGTATATGCATGACGTGAAGTGACAGATGAAGTGGGCTTGTCGATGCCTATTGGGCCGCCAAAACTAAAGAAGTAGGTTTTTGGCCCATCGGCAAAACCATGTAAGCTATTGCGGTATTGTGAGGTTGCATGCCATACCCTGCAGTAAACAAGATCCGCAGGATTATTGTACATGTCTGCAAATGGCCTAAAACTCAGCATAGCATCTTGTTGGGCTACTGCGCCCGTAACCGCACTAAAGAATATTATACTCAGTATATGTTTTTTCTGTATCATATTGCTGTTATCTTATTACCGTGAGCACACTTTTTACCGGCTCGGAACCATCCCCGTAATCAATGACAAAATAGTAGGAACCATCCGGGACAGGGGTTCCATTGTGTGTTCCATCCCATGGTTCATGATATCCTTTGGAATAGAAGATCTGATTACTCCAGCGATCAAAAATCCATACCTGGCAATCCGGAAATTGCGCTAAGTGGTCCAGTTCCCATGTATCGTTGATGCCGTCTCCATCTGGTGTGATCGTGTTGACGAGCATGTCGTTGACTTCGAGATATTTTTTGGCAGTGTCGACACATCCAAATTCATTTTCAATAACCAGCATAACCCGGAAATATCCTTTATCAAAGAAGCGGTAATTGATAATGGGGAGATCCCCGCTCATGTGGTCGTTGGCTATATGCCAGTAGTGCAGGCTGTCTCCGGAACTGTTGGAGGTGAATGTTGCCTGTTCGCCGGTGAGCACATAGGGCGGGGTAACCGAAAAGTCTGCTGCCGGTAATGGCAGCGCAGTAATATTTTTGAATGCCGTATCCGGCTGGCATCCATCATCAGCAATCAGGGATATAGTGGTGTCACTGGAAATACGTAATTGTACATTAGCAGAAGTATCACCCGAACTCCATTTATACGATTCTGCCTTGCTTGCCTGAAGAGAAATGATTTCATTGCGACAGACTGAATCCGGGCCGTTAATTTGAGCATGATCCGCCTGAGATACTATTACCTCGCCGTAAATGGTGTCTCCCCTACAACCATATTTAGAAATTTCCTGTAGTTGAATATAATGCTTAGCTGCATTCGAATCCCAATGAACTTCAATGGAATCTGTTCCATTTGTATTGAAGATCAATCCTCCTGTAACCTTCCAGTTGAAGGAGGATCCGGGAGAGCCCTGAGCAGTATATCGGCCAAATGGATCGTTATAACAGAGGGTATCAATCACCTGCGCCTTTATCCCGTGCATGAGCAGTATCCCAAAAATTAATATGGATAGTTGTTTTTTCACAAATGTCTTTAACCATTGGTTAATAACGGAAAATAGGCGACGTTGCAGGCTTTGGGTGTATAATAATAGTGATAGCATCCGAATCATCCGTACAGGGATATGTTCCGCTAGCTGTTAAGGTTAATGTTACTGAGCCTGTTGCAATATCATTTGCTCCGGGAATATACTCCGGGCTGAGGGTATTGTTATTGATAAAAGACCCGTCTCCGCTGGTAGTCCAGCTAACTGAAGCTTGATTGGTGACTGAAGCTCCGGGAAAATAGGAGTTTCCTTCACAAATGGTATCATTGCTTCCGGCATTAGCAGTAACATCCGGAACGACAAATATGCTTACCGTGCTGGTGTCGGTACAGCCATAGGTATCGGTTACGATCAATGTATAGAGTGTTGTATCTGATGGGCTTACCATGGGATCAGCCGCTGATGAGCTAAACCCGGGCGGATTACTGCTCCAATTATAGGTGATCCCGCTTCCCGAGCTGGCATTCCCATTTAGCTGGGTGGAAATCCCGTTGCAAATCGTATCATTGACCCCTGCATCAGCGATCGGCGGGTTCTCTACGGTAACGACCACGGAATCCGTTGCCGTACATCCATATTCATCGGTAATGGTAAGTGTATACGTAGTCGTTGTTGAAGGACTTGCCTCGGGAGTGGCTATACCGGGATCATTAAGACCGGCAGAGGGCGACCAGCTATATGTGAAATTGGTAGCTGTACTGTTTGTTGCGTCCAGAGTAGTACTCTGTCCGGCGCAAGCTGCAATGGTATCACCCGTTCCTGCATCCGCCAGAGGCTCAGGAGTTACGTTGATTGTTATGGTATCCCGGGATTCACAACCATAAGGAGAAATGACCGTCAGGATATAGGTAGTAGTATCCGAAGGATTGGCAATGGGATTGGCAATATTGGAATCACTCAACCCTGCGGCCGGCATCCATTCATAACTAAAGTTCGGGTTTGACGTGGCAGGCCCTATCTGGACTGTTGAACTGCTGCAATAGCCGATAGTAGTGTCTGTCCCGGCTTCAGCAACAGGAATGGGTTGCCGGCTTACGGGAAGGGTAACCGTGTCACCAATACAACCAAATCCATTGGTTTCAACTACATAAATGGTATCCGTTCCGGTATTTCCATGCCAATCGACTGAAATTAACGTGTCCTGATTGGCACTAATAGTCCCGCCTCCACTTAGCCACCACGAATAACTGCTTCCCGGAGTTTCGTATACAAAATATTCCACTCCTGTGGCATTCACACAAACCGTATCCGGCCCGGAAGACTGAGCAGATAAAAATGCAGTAAGCATCACTGCTGCAACGGTTAAAAAAAGTTTAATTGTTTTCATAGGGTTATAATTTTGAGATTAATTAACTGGAAAATGATGATCTTGCATTTGATATATATTATAGACATGGTTAATGCCGGGTTACTTATTTAAAATATAAAATGGGTGATGTATTGGGTTTTAAGATGACACAGCGGTCGGCAGAAACACCAAACACGCCGAATTCTTTTATATTCATTGTTTGAATTTCAAAGGGGTTTGATCCTGTGGGTGTTGAGCTGTTCGTCAAAAAAGTCCAGTCATTCCACCCGCTTCCATTGCCGTCTGCGGGGTTTTGGATCATATCAGCGGAAGCCCTTTTTGCTGTGAATCCGCTGGATTCATCCGACAAGTTCCATTGTAGTTTTATATGGGCGCTGTCTATATTGGGTTGAGCAGTTTCTATTGCCCACGATTGCTCTACAATGTTACCTGCCAGGACATTTCCTCCATATCCGTTTTCCCTGAGGCGATAAAACGTTCGGACGATATATTCGGATTCCCCTGCCAATGATGTAATGGTTGCAGGGGTATAAGATGTATCGGTTCCCACCGGGAAAACGGCCGGAGAGCTTGTGGCTCTCATGCGGAGAGACCCCCCGGAAGCATGGTCATTTTTGGTAACACAATACCGGTCTGTTCCATAATTAAAAATATTGCCACTGACATGCAGGTTGAAATCATCTAAAAAGATACGCCCTGAAACAAAACTGAGGGTATGGACGGTGGTATTCGTCTGGAGTTGAATGTTAAGGGGGTTTTGGATATATATGTGATTAAAAATTTCATGGTTGCCGGCATTGTATATATACTGTACAGTATCTCCGTAAAAAGTAACACGGCTGCTATCCGTTTTGAATCCATCTGCAAGCTTGTTTAACCAGTTTCCTTTGATCAGAATATTTCCTTTTGCTGCTGACAGCCTTCCCCCGTGAATACTCAGATCTGCTGTGATATTTATCAAGGCATCTGTATTTCCCAGGATAAGGCTGTCGGTATATATGTTTAGGTTTTTGCATTGAGCAGAATCATTGAACATGTCTGAATATGGGGCAGTTGTTTTGATCTCGGCATATGTTTCAGAACCTGAAGCAATGGTAACATCAGCGTTTTTGTCCGGGACAACCAGGTCGCTCCAGTTATTGCAGTCGAACCAGTTGTTATTATGGTCTCCGATCCAGTTTCCATACGTTAAAGAATCTGACGGCAGAACATCAAAATTATAGCCTGCAATATAATTTGGGTTGGAATTATGATAGGCGGAGGAGGTATTTTTCGTTTTCCAGTTTGAAATGTCCGTGAGCCTTTTGATCCATGTTCTTTGTTTTGCCGGGCTGGTAGGGCCTCTGTATTTGGCTTTATGAGATAAGCTTAAGCTTTGCGGAAATAAACATTGCATAGCAGGAAAAAGCTCAGAATATTCCGTAGTGCCGTGAGCGCCATGTAACGGATCCCCCGCCCATCCGGTGGCGGTCCATCCAAAGAGCGGATAACCCGTATAAGTTGCTGAATCTGTAGCAGGGCCTTGATCCCATTGGCCTCCGTGCAAAATCCAGACCTGATCATCGGAGGTGAGATTAAAGTAATGGGTGGTATCTAATACTTCCACTACCCAATTGTTTGTATCTGGATAGATATTGAAATTTTCCGGGCGGTTTCCCGATCCTCTGAATGTAAAAACTTCTCCGGGTAACAATGCCTGCTGAATACGCGTGATACGTATTATCCCTTCACGGTTTCCCCAATAACCGGGGTACGTTTGGGCCCAACCGTTGTCGGTGATATCAATACTGCTGCCAACAGGAATGGTATCAAAACTAACAAGAGAAATCTCGTCCTGTAAATGGAAAGGATGACTGCTCGCATGTTCTACATTTATGCCCACAATTCCTAAATTCCCCGGCTTTAGTGCCTGAGAATTTCCGGGCTGACAGGCCAGTATTAAAATCAGCGTGATACATGTTTTGATCCCCTGCTTGAAGTTTGTGGAATAGCATGATAAAAAAAACTGAAAATCGTTTTTCAGGCGGTTCTGTCTCCCTTTTGAAAAGGAGTTATCTATTTCGCTTACGCCTTTTAACAGAGGCATACAATTTTTTTAGGGTATATTTGCTACAAATGTATGTTTTGGAAAGTTTCTAAACAAGAAAAAACATGATAATTTTAATACAAATTCTCAAAATGGGAACGACTTGCATAAAACATTTATATACAGTATTTTAATTATAGAAATTTCACCCTGATGTATCGGGCTAAAGGATGAAGCCCCTGAAGCGGGCATAGTTGCATAATACAGGCCGAAAATGAGAATACATATGGCAGGTGATCGATCTCCTTGCTGAAAAACGGGAAGGCTTGAATAAAAATTTAGACGTATAAGACCTTCATGCCGGATGGATCGACACAGAGCAGGAGGAGGAAAAGCTGATTTTCAGCGGATATAATGAGTTTGGTGTTTTTAGGCCGTACTCATTTTTGTTATAAAACAGGCTTCTGTATAAAAAATCGAGTTACATTTGAGAAATTTTTCACTATAGTTATCAGGAGGTACTATGCAGAAAGAGTATATATTAGTAGTAGTGTCCACTTAAATTATGAAGTGCTCTTCTGTTTTCCTTATTAACGGAGAACTTAGCAAATATGACCAAGGTGTCGGTTTGAATAAAGAAGTGATTGAAATGCATCCGATGATAACTTTTTTAAGTTTATTACGAATGGATTATTAACTCTGTGGAAATAGTTTAGTTTTATGATTGATCCTTTAAAGAAAAAGCTGGGCAATAAACGTATTGTTCTTGCTTCCAAATCGCCGCGAAGGCAGGAGTTATTAGAGGTTATTGTGGGGGACTATGAGCTCAGGGCCGTAGATGTGGAGGAGCAATATCCTTCCGGGCTGCAGCGGGAGCAAATTGCGGTTTATCTGGCGGAGCTGAAGGCTGCAGCGTTTTCAAATGATAAGATCAAAGCGGAAGAGTTGATCATTACGGCGGATACTATTGTTTGTCAGGGCCATGACGTGCTTCCAAAACCCGTTGGCCGGGATGATGCTTTTCGGATATTATCAGCACTTTCCGGCGAAAAGCATGAGGTATATACAGGGGTATGCCTGAAGTCGGCGGAAAAAATATCTTCGTTTTATGCATGTTCTGTTGTAGAGTTTCGTGTATTGCGGGCAGAAGAAATACATTATTATCTGGACAATTTTCATCCCTATGATAAAGCCGGGGCATATGGCATACAGGAGTGGATTGGGTATATTGGAGTAGAAAGCATTTCCGGTTCTTATTATAATGTGATGGGTCTTCCCACACAAAAGCTTTATGAAGCTTTGTTAAAGTTTTAACTGCATCGTAAGCAATATTTTATTATCCCAGTATGCAGGGAATAATGTAAACTGTGTATTCCGGTCTCTTTCCACCACAAAGTAACCGTTAGCGTATCCCAGTGCGGCACCTGCTATCACATCACTGAGCCAGTGTTCGTTTCCGGTTATCCGGGATAATCCTGTAAGGCCGGCTATAGTATAGGCTACAGGGGGAACCCACCCTGTATTTTGATATTGTTTTGCCAATACTGTTGCCAGGGCAAATACTCCTGAAGTATGTGCGGAAGGGAAGGAATGAAGATCAGTAGGGGATGTTCCGGTGTTTTGGAAAGAGGAAGGAAAGAAATGCCATTGGTCTTTGCCGTTCACATAAGGTCTTTGCCTTGCAAACAGTAACTTGCCGAGCAGAGTGAAAACAGCAGTATGCCCATAGGCTTCCGTAGCCATCACGGCAGTATGCCTGAGTTTTTGGTCTTTGAAAAGCCAGCCGCTCCCATAAAGTAATATAGCTGAGCTTCCTAAGATATACGGGTCGCCGGGTAGGCTTAAGTACCCGCTGATAGTGTTTAAATTATGTTTCCCGGAGAACTGTCTCAGTTCTTTGTTGATGTGCTGCTCAAACCCGATCGAAACTCCTGTAGCTGTAGCCAGAGGGATCAGAAGTTTATAGTTATACTGCTTTGGTTTCCAAGTGCTTTCCCATATCTTCCCATGGTTTTCCACTGTTTTTTTAAAGACATTAAGGGTATCCTGGCTAAAGAGTTGCAGCCAAATTATTGAAAACAAAAAAGTTATTGCGATCGTTTTATTCACCTCAAAAAGTCTTGTTTGGTCAGTCTTCTCTTCCGGGATAGACTTTCAGGGCCTCAGCCAATGCTTGCATGGCATTTTTCAGCTCATTGACATTGAGCACGTAACTGATCCGCACTTCCTGTCTTCCGGCATTTTTTGTTGAGTAAAAGCCGGTGGCGGGGGCCAGCATTACCGTTTGATCGTGGTATTGGAAATCTTCAAGCAACCACCGGCAAAAACGATCGGCATTATCGATTGGCAATTTGGGTACCGCATAAAATGCTCCTTTGGGCTTAGGGCAGAAAGCGCCTTCCATTTGGTTAATAGCTTCTACCACTACATTTCTCCGGGCATCATATTCATCGATTACCTTATCAAAATATTCTTTTGGGGTTTGCAGGGCTGCTTCAGCAGCAACCTGCCCGAGTGAAGGCGGGCTTAGCCTTGCCTGTGCGAACTTCATGGCTGTTTGTATTACCTCTTTATTCCGCGAGGCCATCCAACCGATACGAATCCCGCAGGCACTGTAACGTTTGGATACCGAGTCGATCATAATGGCATGGTCGTCCAGTCCTTGCAGTTCCATGATCGAGATATGTTTATGACCGTCATAGGTAAATTCACGGTATACTTCGTCAGCGATCAGGTATAGGTCATATTTGAGCACCAGTTTGCGTAAAGACTCCAGTTCTTCTTTGCTATACAAATAGCCGGTAGGATTGTTAGGGTTACATATCAGTATAGCTTTAGTCCTGGCAGTGATCAGCTTTTCAAAATCCGAAACCGGGGGAAGGGCAAATCCGCTTTCGATGGAAGAGGAGATAGGCTTGACAGTTACCCCGGCATTCGTGGCGAAGCCGTTGTAATTCGCATAGAACGGCTCGGGGATGATGACTTCATCGCCCTGGTCAAGGCAGGTGTTCATGGTGAACAGAATCGCTTCCGAAGCCCCTGCTCCAATAATGATGTCGTCTGCGGTAAGCTGTATGTTGTTGTCTTTGTAGTAGCCTACCAGCTTCTCACGAAAGGAAATATTTCCGGCTGAATGGCTGTAGGCAACTACGCGTTCATTGTAGTTCCGGATAGCTCCCAGGGCTACTTCAGGGGTCTCGATATCAGGCTGTCCGATATTCAGATGATATACATGGCGCCCTTTCTTTTTTGCGGCTTCGGCATAAGGAACCAGTTTCCGGATCGGGGATTCAGGCATTTTCAGCCCTTTTTGAGATATTTTTGGCATAGTGTTCTGATTTAATAGGATGAAAAAAATTCCGGTGACATTTCCCAAGCCACCGGAACAAAATTATGAAAAATTACTCATGTATATTCAGAGAAGCAGTTTAAAATTGTGTGGATTGTTCTTTTCAAAGATCCTCAGCCAATGAATAAAGTTACTGTATCTCCGATTTTGCTTTTACCGGCGAGCCGGAAGGGGTTTTAATAACTTTTCCTTTAATTCGTAATACTACCCCATTGTTTTCGGCATTAGAACGCACCGTAATATGTTTATTGATGGTTCCCATTCTACGCGTATTATACCGGACCTCTATTCTGCCAGAATCTCCTGCTGCAATGGGGTTGCGTGGCCACTTGGGAACCGTACAGCCACATGAAGAGCGTACATTTGTCAAACGGAGGGGGACATTACCCGTATTAACGAATTTGAACTCACATGTCCCATCATCGTTCTGATGAATAGTACCATAATTATGGACTTTTTTGTCGAACTCAATGATTGCTTTTTCTTCTTTGTTTGTTTGTTGCGCCATCGTTGAAAAGCCGGAAAAAATAAAAAACAGGGCGAAAAGGTAAATGATCTTTTTCATAAGACTAAATTTTTATTAAATCCTTCCCGTTTTTCGGGATAGAACTCGCATGCATTACGTTTCGTCATTTTCTTGTGGTGTTTAAAGGTATGCACGCCGGTTCATAAAATACAATGGGTTAAAAACATAAAGGAAACAGTTGCTCGCAAAACAGAACGTTACATTTCAAAAAACGGAAATCCATTGATGTGAGCCGGCAGTTTTGCACATTGCCTGAGTTTTCTGTTTTAAACACCTGTCTGTATGAACAGTTATATATTAACCCGGCAAATGTATGATTAATAAACCTGAAATCAAAAAGATTTATGTTTTTTTTTGCCCTCTCAATACATTTCTATCCGTTGATCTGTTGAATTATTTAGTCTCTGTCCATAAAGTCCCATTTACTGCGTTACGCTTGCCCGAAAATTGCTCATTTACCTGAGTAAACTGCGCATTTTCGTGCTGCGCAAGCCTTGTAAATGGAACCTTCTGAACAGAGACATGATCACTAAGACACCTTGGCCACTTTATAGACAGGCCCTATTTAGTGATGGGGCCTTTTTTGGGCTTTTATCAATTCATCCCTGATCATTTCTTTGTGTGCTAATCCTTTGACCTGAAGGATCTATGCTGTTAAATTAGCTTGCGTACTTCTTCCAGGGCTTTGTCATAATTTGGTTCTTCTCCGATTTCAGGGACATATTCTACATACCGGATAGTGTTTTTTTCATCAATGATAACAATACCTCTGGCCAACAAACGGAATTCCTCTATCAAAAAGCCATATTTCTTTCCGAAGTCCGTTTCTTTATGATCGGAAAGGGTATCTACATTGGTGATCCCTTCTGCAGCACAAAACCGCTTTAGGGCAAAGGGGAGGTCTGCACTGAGCGACAATATCACTATTCGTTCGTTCAATTTACCAGCTTCCTGGTTAAATCTTCTTGTTTGAGTGGCACATACAGGAGTGTCTATAGAAGGAGCGATTGATAAAATTTTGATCTTTCCTTCATAATCGGAAAGTTTTACGGGCTGCATATCTGCATTTACAACCGTAAAATCATCAGCCTGCTCTCCGGGTTTTGCGGCTTTTCCTATAAGGGTTACAGGATTATCCCCAAAGGTAACTTTTTGCTTATTTTTTTCCATAATACATTAATGTTTTTGTTTTGTGCTTAACTAACAAATCTATTCCATTAATGTTGAAGGCACTTTAGGCTTAGTTATTTTCTGTCGAAAAACGGGTTTTTCGCGGTTGCGCTTAAAGGGATCCCATAGGCTATTTTGATATTTTCAGGAAGCATTCCGGCTTTGATAGCTGTTTTTCCGGCAGTGAACATGATCCGGTTATCTACACGGCAATCTGTGGCTACAGATACGGCAGAGCCTATTGCTATGCCCAGGTCTCCGCTGTTAAAAGCACAGGGGATCCCGGGATGTTTTCGCTTTTCATCACAACCGGAAAAACCACAAAAACCGCATTCCGGAATATTCAGGGGAGAAATGGAGGACCCCAGCATAACCAGCACTTGTGTTTCTTTTAGATTATGCCCGTCCCGTTCAAAAAACGTAAGTTCTTTCTCTTCGCCTGTTTGTATCATAAGATCAGCTAAAGCTTGGATATCTTCTTGCTGTAAAATGGCACAGTAAAGATGATCTTTCCCTTTGGCTTTTGGCGCTGTCCGGGCAGCCATAATCATTTTTCCGGCAACTTCTCTAAGGTTTTGCTGAAGGATTTGCTTATCGGTGATCATATTTTTTTTTTTGCGAAGATAAAAAAACGGGCAATCTTTTCTGAAAGAAAAGGGTTGCCCGAAAAAAAAAAATACTTTAATGCGGGATTATTCTTCAACTTCTATTTCGTCCAAAAACCGTTCCGCTTCCATTACAGCCATGGTTCCGGTGGCTGCAGCTGTAACAGCTTGCCGGTATACGCTGTCTTGAACGTCGCCAGCGGCAAAGACTCCCGGAATATTGGTTTGAGTAGTTCCGGTTTTGGTGATTATATAGCCGTTTTCGTCCATATCAATCTGTCCTTTAAAGATATCCGAATTGGGTTTATGCCCGATAGCTACAAAGAATCCGTCGATGTTGAGGGTTTTTTCCTCTCCGGTTTTGATATTTTCGATGTTGACCCCGGTTACTTTTTTGGAAAATCCTTCGGTTTTTCCGACAATTTCTTTAGGGATGCTGTTCCAGACCATTTCAATATTGGCTTTCTTAAGAACTCTTTTCTGCATAGCTTTGGAAGCCCGTAGTTCATCGCGCCGGTGTATCATATATACTTTTCTGGCCAGGTTAGCCAGGTAGCTGGCTTCTTCTGCAGCGGTATCGCCTCCTCCCACAATGGCGACATCCAGGCCTTTATAAAAGAATCCGTCGCAGGTAGCACAGGCTGAAACACCTGCTCCATAGTACTCAGCTTCAGACTTTAACCCAAGCCATTTTGCAGAGGCACCTGTGGCGATGATCATTGTTTCGGCCTCTAAGACTTTACCTTCATCTGTTTTAGCCTTAAACGGCCGGTTAGACAGCTCAACTTCCGTTATGATTCCCCAGCGTACGTCAGCATCAAAGCGTTCGGCTTGTTCCTTGAACTCTTCCATCATTTCCGGCCCCTTAATACCTTTGGGATAGCCCGGAAAATTATCGACATCTGTGGTAATGGTTAATTGCCCGCCCGGCTGCATTCCCTGGTAAAGAACAGGGTGAAGCTCAGCCCGGGCAGCATAAATGGCTGCTGTATAGCCGGCTGGCCCTGAGCCGATTATCAAACACTTGACTTTTTCTGCTGATTCACTCATAATAAATTCTGATTTTGATGTGCAAAGATAATGTTTTGTTGGCAAAAATTGGGAAAAGATTGGATTAGCTGAAAATCAGTTAACTAAGCCTGGTCTTTATATTCCCTTGCTTTCGCTTTTTCCCAGTATTTGTCCATTTCGTCCAGGCTCATATCTTTTAATGCGGCCCCTTGTTTCTTCGCAGATTCTTCCAAATGGCGGAAGCGTTTTACAAATTTTTTGTTCGTTCGCTCCAGTGCATCTTCCGGGTTGATATTCATTTTTCGGGCGTAATTGATCAGGGCGAAGAGGATATCGCCAAATTCTTTTTCTTTGGTTACCTTGTCTGCTTTATGCTTCACTTCTTCTTCAAATTCCTGTAGCTCTTCTTTTACTTTATCAAAAACCTGCTCATCGTTATCCCAGTCGAAACCTATACCACTGGCCTTTTCCTGCATTCTGTAGGCTTTTAGCAGGGCCGGTAATGTTTTGGGTACGCCGTTTAAGACCGATGTACTTCCTTGTTGCAGCTTGATCTTTTCCCAGTTATCTTTAACTGTTTCTGCAGTATCGGCGGATACACTACCGTAAATATGAGGATGCCGCTGTATGAGTTTATTATTGATATGTTCAATCACTTCTGTGATGTCAAAGGCTTGCTTTTCCCGGGCTATTTTTGCGTAAAAGACAATATGCAGTAACAGGTCGCCCAGTTCTTTTTTGATCTCACCCAGGTTTTGTTCCAGTATAGCGTCTGAGAGTTCGTAGGTTTCTTCTATAGTAAGATAACGTAAGCTTTCCAGTGTCTGTTTACGATCCCATGGACATTGCGTTCGTAATGTATCCATGATCTCCAGTAAATTTGAAAATGCTTTTATTGCTTTGGTATTCATAGTTTAAAGATTCATTCAACCGTTGAGTCCGTTCCAAAAACACTAAATGTATCCCAGCCGCTAAAAATCAGCTTTACCCCATCCCTAAAGGGAGGCTGATTTTCAGCGGCTTCACCCTTTAGGGTTTGGGGTAAACCGCTGAAAATCAAATGTGCCCTTTTTAGACTGGACTCACCGTTAATAGCCTATATTTTCTACTCAGGCTTAATAAGCTCTGGCAAATACCACTCTTCCTTTGGAGGGTTTTCCTGTATACACGCATTTTCCGTGTTCATCATATCCTTCAAAAGGGATGAGACGTATGCTTGCTTTTGTTTTTTGCTTGATGGTTTCTTCTGTTTCCCGGGTTCCGTCCCAGTGGGCCAGAACAAAACCGCCTTTATTTTCAATCAGGTGTTGGAATTCCTCCCAGTTGTCGGCTTTATGGGTTCGTTCTTCTTTATTGTCTCTGGCTTTATTAAAGAGGTTTTGCTGAATATTGTCTAAAAGGTGTTTTATTTTATTGCCCAGGTCTGTAGCCTGATAAAAAGATTTTTCCAGGGTGTCCCGGCGCGCTATTTCCACAGTACCTTTTTCCAGGTCTTTAGGCCCGAGCGCGATCCTTACGGGTACACCTTTAAACTCATATTCAGAGAATTTCCACCCCGGCTTAAACGTATCCCGGTCATCATATTTAACCCGGATGCCTTGATCTTGCAGTTGGTGTTTTATTTCCAGGGCTTTTTTATTGATCCTGTCAAAGTCTTCGGCTTGTCGGTATATAGGTATAATAACCACCTGTGTTGTAGCTAGTTTAGGCGGCAGCACCAGCCCCTGATCGTCGGAATGTGCCATGATCAATGCTCCCATAAGCCGGGTGGAGACACCCCATGAGCTTGCCCAAACATATTGTTGTTTATTGTCTTTATCCAGGAATTTTACATCAAAAGCTTTGGCAAAATTTTGCCCCAGAAAATGAGAAGTGCCCGATTGCAGTGCTTTTCCGTCTTGCATCATCGCTTCGATACAATAGGTGTCCACGGCTCCTGCGAATCGTTCACTTTCGGTTTTGCGCCCTTTCCATACCGGCAGTGCCATATATTCTTCAGCAAAAGTAGCATATATATCCAGCATCCTGGCGGTTTCTTCCAAAGCCTCTTCTTTGGTGGCATGAGCAGTATGCCCCTCCTGCCAAAGAAATTCTGTGGTGCGCAAAAATAAGCGGGTACGCATCTCCCAACGAACCACATTGGCCCATTGGTTCAATAATAAAGGAAGATCCCGGTAGGATTGTATCCAGTTGCGGTAAGTATCCCAGATGATTGTCTCTGAAGTAGGGCGAACAACCAGCTCTTCCTCTAACTTCGCATCATCATCAACAACGATGCCCTCCCCATCTTCCGCATTCTTTAAACGGTAATGCGTTACTACCGCGCATTCCTTGGCAAAGCCCTCTACATGTTTCGCTTCCCTGGCAAAAAAAGACTTTGGTATGAAAATTGGAAAATACGCATTGCTGTGACCGGTTTCTTTGAACATACGATCAAGAGCATCGCGCATCCGTTCCCAGATCCCGAAGCCGTAAGGCTTGATGACCATGCAGCCGCGTACGGCAGAGTTTTCTGCTAAGTCGGCCTTGATTATAAGATCATTGTACCACCTGGAATAATCTTCTTTACGTGTTGTGAAATTTTTAGGCATTTTTTTGATTATGGTATAGTATTTGAATGTACATTATGTAAATCAATGAAACAACAAAAGTAAAAATATCTTTGAAAAAAATCGAATTATACATAAATTACCTGGAGGAATAATCATGAAACCTTTAACAAACATTTTTATTGTAGCATTGCTGGCCGTGTTGCTTGGAGCATGCTCCGGATATAAAACCACATCGGTATATGATGATGTGTATTATACCCCCGGAGATGAAACGGAATATGCCAGCTCAAAGGCTACCTCAGAGACAGACTATACCGACGATGAAGGATATACTACGGTTGACCCGCAGCAAGAGTCGCCTGAGCCAAATGCAACACAAAGCAGCACGGATGATGATTATTATTATCAAGAGGATGAGCCAGCCCGGAGTAATTCGCAGAGCTATTCCGATCAAGGAGGAGATACCTATGTTACGAATAATTATTACGATTATTCCTATTCATCACGGCTGAGACGTTTCCATACAAATTATCATATGGGCTTTGGCTATTATGATCCGTATTTTACCAATATGTACTGGTATACTTATGATCCTTATCATTATGGTACCAGTATCTATCTGGGATATAGTTTTTGGTATCCCCATCGTTATTACCGGCCGTATTATTACGGGGGATGGGGTTATTTTGGTTATGGCTATGGCTATGGCTATGGTTACCGCCCCTATTATGGCGGCTGGGGGTTAGGTTATTCGACAGGATATCATCATGGATATCATCATGGATATCAAACCGGTTACCGGCATGGTTATTGGGATGGCTATTACGACGGAAGTTATAATCATGAATACCATTACAACAGCCGTGATATTAATACCAGGCATTATGGCCCGCGAACCGGAATCGGGCCGTCTAACGGAATTGCAAACAGGAGTTCCTCCGGCAGCGGTAATGCTGTTTCAAGCACTGAAATAAGCCGTAATTCGTTGGCTGCAAAGTTTGAAGCTACAAAAGATGGACTGTCGGCCGGAGAGCAGACTTCCATTACCCGAGAAAGGGATATCAGTAGTGATGCCCGTGCAGGGGAGGCCCGCTCTGAATCTTCAGCAGGCTCCAAAGAAAGCCGTGAAGCTACAAAAGCCAATGAAAGAAAAGTAAGCAGCAGCACTTCTGCAACTGAAGCCAAAAGCCGTTCAGTTCAGCGGGAGTCCGATCAAAAAGAATCTTCCCGTACACCCCGGCGTCTGGAAGCTTCCAAACAACAAAAGCAGAGAACTCCCAAACGCTCTAAAGAGGCTTCTCAGGCTCAATCAGCAAGAGAGCGCTCCGCTACGCGTACGGAAAACAGAAATGCGGAATACCGCTATAATAAGCCGGAACAAAAATATTCAAAACCGGAATCAACTACCCGCTCACGTTATACAAGGTCTTCCAGCGGAACAAATAAACACTATAGCCCGCCCAGCTCCCGCAGGGCCAGCTCCAGCAGCCAATATACCAGCCCCGGCTCCAGAAGCCGCTATAATACACGCTCGACTACCGAAACAAGAAGAAGTACACCTTCCAAAACTCCAAAGTCGTATAACAGAAGCAGCTCAAGCCGATCCGGCTCTGCCAAAAGCAGATCAGAACCAAATCGCTATAGCAGCCCTTCCTCTTCCGGTAGCCGGAAAAACTATAGCAAGCCCAACAGGTCTTCTTCAAGATCCAAAAGCTATAGTTCTCCAAGCAAGTCCCGAAGCCAAAGTGTAAGAAAAAGT